>JBJMLP010000047.1:0-4508 GCA_045805245.1 Actinomycetota bacterium
ATTCCTCCTTCGGCGGGGGATCATCCACTCCTTCCCCACCATCCAGCCTCCGCGGAAAGCGCCGCGGAGACGACTGCGAACTAGACGCGGCGCCGCTTGCGCGGTCGCACGCCGTTGTGCGGCACGGGCGTGACGTCCTGGATGCCGGCGATCTCGAGACCGGTCGCGGCGAGCGAGCGGATCGCGGTCTCGCGCCCGGAGCCCGGGCCCTTCACGAAGACGTCGACCTTCTGCAGGCCGTGCTCCTGCGCGCGGCGAGCTGCGGCCTCGGCGGCGAGCTGCGCGGCGAACGGCGTCGACTTGCGGGAGCCCTTGAACCCGACGTTCCCCGCGCTCGCCCAGGAGAGGGTATTGCCGGCGAGGTCGGTGATCGTGACGATCGTGTTGGAGAAGGTGGACTTGATGTGCGCCTGCCCGTGCAGGACGTTCTTCTTCTCCTTCTTGCGGGTCTTCTTGGCCTTGGGCTTCGCCATGGTCTACTTGCCCTTCTTCCGCTTCACGCCGACGGTCTTCTTCGGACCCTTGCGCGTCCGCGCGTTCGTGTGCGTCCGCTGACCGTGCACCGGAAGGCTCCGGCGGTGCCGGATCCCCTGGTAGGCACCGATCTCGATCTTTCGCTTGATGTCTCCCGCGACGTCTCGGCGGAGGTCTCCCTCCACCTTGAACGTCCGGTCGATGAACTCGCGGATGCGGCTGACCTCGTCCTCGGAGAGATCGCGCACCTTCGTCGCGCCGTCGAGGTTCGCTCCCTGCACGATCGAGTACGCCCTCGTCGGGCCGATGCCGTAGATGTAGCGGAGCGCGATGTCCACACGCTTGTCGCGCGGAAGGTCGACGCCTGCGATCCGTGCCATGGAGCCTCCTAGCCCTGCCGCTGCTTGTGCCGGGGATTGGTGCAGATCACCCGGACGACGCCACGCCGGCGGATGACCTTGCAGCGATCACACATCTTCTTCACCGACGGACGAACCTTCATCCCGACCTCACTTGTACCGGTACACGATCCGCCCGCGCGTCAGGTCGTACGGCGAGAGCTCCACGAGGACCCGGTCACCGGGGAGGATCCGGATGTAGTGCATCCGCATCTTCCCGGAGATGTGCGCCAGGATCTTGTGTCCGTTCTCGAGCGTCACCCGGAACATGGCGTTGGGAAGGGGCTCCGTGACGGTGCCCTCCACCTCTATGGCATCCTTCTTCGCCACGCTCCAGGAGTACCTTCCGTCGGGCGGTCACGCTTCGCGGCCCACAGGCACGAAACGAAACGACCTCCGGACCCGGAGGCCGAATCAACAGTATAGGGCCTCCCCGGCTGGGTCGTCCAAGGCGCCAGGCACGAGCCAGGCACGGGTGGGCATCCACCGGCTGCCGGCCGGCGGCTAGGCCGGAGCCGTCAGGACCTCCGCCCCGTTCTCGGTCACCGCGATCGTGTGCTCGAAATGGGCCGCGAGGGACCCGTCGTCGGTCACCACGGTCCAGCCGTCGGCCAGGACCCGGGTCGGCCATGCGCCCAGCATCGCCATCGGCTCGACCGCGATCACGAGGCCGGGACGGAGCTCCGGACCGCGTCCGGGGGCGCCGTAGTTGAACACCGGAGGGTCCTCGTGGAGTTTCCGCCCAACCCCATGGCCGGTGTACTCCCGGACGAGGTCGAACCCCGCTCCCTCGATCACCTGCTGGACGGCGTGGGAGATGTCCGTGAGCCGACCTCCGATCCGGATCTGCCCGATGCCGGCCTCGAGGGCTTCCTCGGTCACCCGGACGAGCTTCTCGGCCTCCGACGAGGGCGCCTCCCCGCCGACGAACAGCGAGACGGCGGCGTCGGCGTGATAGCCCTCCCAGATCGCGCCGAAATCGAGCGACAGGAGATCGCCCGCCTGCAACACCCGCTTCCCCGGGATCCCGTGGACGACCTGCTCGTTGACGGAGACGCAGAGCGACGCCGGGAACCCGCGGTATCCCTTGAACGACGGCGCTCCGCCGCCCTTGACGATCGTCGCCTCCGAAACGGCGTCGAGCTCCCCGGTGGTGATCCCCGGCCGGACGGCGGCGACGGTCTTCTCGATCGTCTCCGCGACGATGCGCCCGGCCTTTCGCATCCGGTCGATCTCCTCGGGAGATTTCCGGATGATCACGACGACGGCTCCGTGAGATCGGAGATCTCCTCGGCCGTGCGCTCGGCGACCTCGTCCGCGGTTCCCTCCGCGTCGATCTCGCGAAGGAGCCCCCGCTCCCAGAAGTAGAACTCCAGCGGCTCGGTCTCCTTCCGGTAGACGTCGAGGCGGCGGCGCACGGTCACCTCGTCGTCGTCGTCACGACGGATCAACGTACCGCCGCAGACGTCGCACTCCCCCGGCGTGCGCGGCGGCTTGAACTCCGCGTTGTAGATCCGGCGGCAGTTCGAGCACGTCCAGCGGTTCGCGAGCCGCTTCACGGCCACCTCGTCGTCCACGTTGAACTTCAGCGCGGCGGAAAGCGGCCGGCCCTCCTGCGCGAGCGCGTTCTCAAGGGCCTGGGCCTGGGGAACCGTTCGCGGGAACCCGTCGAGGATGAAGCCGTTCAACGCGTCGGGCTGCGACAGACGGTCGAGCACCATCCGGACCACGGTGTCGTCGGGAACGAGCTCGCCGTTGTCCATGTACGAACGCGCCTCGCGACCGAGCCCGGAGTCCTGCGAGACGTGCTCGCGGAAGATGTCTCCGGTCGCGATGATCGGAAGTCCGAGGTGCTCCTCCAGGCGCCGAGCCTGGGTGCCCTTTCCAGCGCCCGGGGGCCCGAGCAGCACGATGCGCACTACGACCTCAGGAAGCCCTCGTAATGCCGCATGAGGAGCTGCGACTCGATCTGCTTCATCGTCTCCAGCGCGACCCCGACGGTGATCAGGAGCGACGTGCCGCCGAAGGGGAACTGGTTGATGACGAAGATCGCGAGGAAGATCGACGGGATGAGCGCGACGGCCGCCAGGAACAGCGACCCGGGCAACGTGATGCGGACGAGGATGTCGTTCAGGTAGGAGGCCGTCGGCGGTCCGGGACGGATGCCGGGGATGAAGCCGCCCTGCTTGCGGATGTTGTCTGCCGTGTCCACGGGGTTGAATTGGATCGCCGTGTAGAAGTACGCGAAGAACACGACGAGCATCCCGTAGACGGCCATGTAGACCAGGCTCCGCTGGTTCGCGAGCGAGCCGTTCACGAAGTTCTGGAACCAGGAGACGTGCACGACGGAGGCCAACAGCGACGGGAAGTACAGGACCGAGGACGCGAAGATGATCGGGATGACCCCGGCCTGGTTCACCTTCAGCGGGATGTACGTGCTGCCGCCCGTCGTCATCCGCCGCCCGACGACGCGTTTCGCGTACTGGACGGGGATCCGCCGTTGCGCCTGCTCGATGTAGACGACCGCGACGATGATGCCGAGGCCGATCAGCAGGATCGCGACGAACGTCGCGCCGCCGGCTTGCTTCAGGATCGCGCCTCCCTCGGCAGGGAGCCTCGAGATGATGCTCGAGAAGATCAGGATCGACATGCCGTTTCCGATGCCTCGCTGGGTGATGAGCTCGCCCAGCCACATGATCAGCGCCGTTCCGGCGGTGAGGGTGAGCACGATCAGCGCGATGTGCGGCGCGTCGAAGGTGCCCGGCGGAAAGATGTCGATGCCGTTCAGCGCGCTCGACTGGGAGTGGAACAGGAACACGAGGCCCGTCGACTGCAGGAGCGCCAGCGCGATCGTGACGTAGCGGGTCGCCTGGTTGATCTTCTTGATGCCGATCTCGCCCTGCTTCTGCCACTGCTCGAGCTTCGGGATCACGACGGTCAGGAGCTGCATGATGATCGAGCTCGTGATGTACGGCATGATCCCGAGCGCAAAAACGGCGACCCGCGTGAGCGCGCCGCCGGAGAAGAGGTCGATGAAGGAGAGGAACCCCCCGCCCCCGGCGTTCACGGCGTTCTGGAGCTGGGTGGTGTCCACGACCGGCACGGGTACGTGGCAGCCGAATCGGTAGACCGCGATGATCGCCAGCGTGAACAGGATCTTCTTGCGGAGATCCGGAACCTTGAACGCGTTGACGAAGGCTCTCAGCACGGTCGCTCGATTCTACCGGTCAGGGGATGATCTCGGTGGTGCCTCCGGCATCCTCGATCTTGCGGCGAGCGGCCTCGGAAAACGCCTGCGCGCGCACCGTGAGCTTGGCGGCAAGCTCCCCTCCGGCCAGCACCTTCACGGGTCGTCCCTTGCGGACGAGGCCGGCCTCGAGCATCGCGGCCGGGTCCGCCTCTCCGCCGGGGAACGCGGCCGCGAGGCGATCGACGTTCACGACCGCGTACTGGACGCGATTGGGGTTGTTGAAGCCCTTGAGCTTCGGCACCCGCCGGATCAGTGGGATCTGACCACCCTCGAAACCGAGCTTCGGATTGTGCCGCGCGAGGTAGCCCTTCGTTCCGCGACCGGCGGTCTTGCCCTGGCCGGCGGCCTTGCCGCGGCCGACGCGCTTGCGCGGCTGCTTCGATCCC
>JBJMLP010000048.1:0-7376 GCA_045805245.1 Actinomycetota bacterium
CCGACGTGAACATCGAGGACCTTCAGATCGTGCACTCGCCGGAGGGCGGTCGCGGAACCGTTCACCTCACGGTCGCCCTCCAGGATGTCGAGAGGGCGCTCGAATGTCTCGGCGGTGGAGGGTTCGAGGCCCTCCGACTCGCCTGAAAGCCGATGCGAGTCGTCATCACACCTTCACCCCTCCGAAGTGCCGACGTGACGGTTCCCGGCGACAAGTCCATCGCCCATCGATGGTTGATGCTTGCCGCCGTGGCCGACGGAGCGAGCGAGCTGGGTGGCCTTCCCGCAGCTCTCGACGTTCGGTCGACGAGCAGGTGCCTCGCGGAGATCGTTCCGAGCGCGCGCGAGAGCCTCTCGGAGTGGGCTGGACCGACTCGAGCGAACCCTGAGGTTCCGGGTTTCACGTGGGACACGACGTCAGTGGAGTCTCCCAACCCGCCGCTTCGGATCGAGGGTCAGGGTTGGAGAGGCCTCGCTCCCGGGCGTCAAACGCTCGACTGCGGGAACTCGGGAACCACGATGCGCCTGCTGATGGGCCTCCTCGCCGCCGGCCCAGGCGACCGTACCTTCAAGGGCGACGAGAGCCTGTCCAGGCGTCCGATGGAGCGCGTCGCCGGGCCGCTCCGGCGCATGGGGGCGGACATCTCCACCACGAAGGGCGTTCCGCCGGTGAGGCTCCGCGGCACACCGCTCCGCGGAGCCGACGAGACGCTCCCGATCGCGAGCTCGCAGGTGAAGAGCGCGATCCTTCTCGCGGGTCTGCGGGCCGAAGGAACGACGACTGTCCGGCAGACACCGCAGACGCGCGATCACACCGAGCGCGCACTCCGGCATCTCGGTGCGGACGTGTCGGTCGCCCCGGGAGAGGTCACGATCGCCGCATCCGATCTCCCTTCTTTCCGGGGCGCGTTGCCGGGAGATCCCTCATCGGCCGCGTTCCTCCTCGTTGCCTCGGCGATCTCCAGCTGTGCGCTGCGGATCGCGCAAGTCGGACTGAACCCGACACGAACCGCCTTCCTCGACATCCTTCGCGCCGCGGGCTGTGAGATCGAGGAGCGCGCCGCGAGCACCGAGGTCGGGGAGCCGGCGGGGGAGCTCATCCTGGCTCCGCGATCGAACGAGCTCCGCGGCGTGACGACCAGCGCGGAGCAATTCCCGCTCCTGGCGGACGAGCTCCCGGCCCTGGCGATCCTCGCGGCCGCAGCGGAGGACCCCTCGCGTTTCACCGGCGTGGGGGAGCTGCGTGTGAAGGAGTCCGACCGCCTGCGCGGGATCGTGGACGGACTACGGGCGCTCGGGGCCGACGCAGAGGTCGAGGAGGACGACCTCCTCGTCGCTGGCGGCGGCATCCGGGGCGGTCACGTCGACGGCGGCTCGGACCATCGGCTCGCGATGGCTTTCGCCGTGGCCGGGACGGCGGCCCGGGAGGAGACCTCGGTCGACGGGATCGAGGCCGCGGAGGTCTCGTTCCCCGGCTTCGTCGGAACCCTTCACGAGCTCGGAGCCGAAACGGACATCCGATGACGGCGCAGCTCCTGATCGCGATCGACGGACCCGGCGGCTCCGGCAAGTCGACGCTCGCCGAACGGCTCGCGAGGGAGCTCCGTCTCCCGTACGTGAATACCGGTCTGATGTACCGCGCGGTAGCACGCGAAGCTCGACGTCGAGACATCTCGCCCGAGGACGGACCGGGTCTGGAGAACGTCGCTCGGGACCTCAGGTTCGAGTTGAGCTCAGCGAGCCCGACGCCGGCGCTTCTGATCGACGGAGAGACACCTCGGTGGGATCTCTCGTCGCAGGAGGTCGAGGCGACCGTCTCGCGCGTGTCGAGCCACGCTGAGGTTCGGGACGTCCTGCGAACCTCACAGCGACGTCTTGGTTCGGGTGGAGGCGTGATCGAGGGTCGCGACATCGGCAGCGTCGTCTTTCCGGACGCGGACGTGAAGGTGTTCCTCGATGCCGCTCCGGAGGTCCGCGCGTCCCGTCGGATCGAGGAGCGCACCGGAACTCCTCCGCGCCACCGCGGCGATGAGAAGCCGATCGCCGAGGCCCTTACCGCCCGGAACGCGGCTGACGAGCGAACGACTCCGTTCGTGCCGCCGAAGGAGGCGCTCGTCCTCGACACCTCCACGATGGACGCGGACGAGGTGTTCGCCGCGGTCCTCGGCCTCGTCAGGCAACGGATGAACGAGGAGGGGAGCCGGCCGTGAAGGGGACCCCGAAGGTCGCGGTCGTCGGCAGACAGAACGTCGGCAAGTCCACGCTCGTGAACCGCCTGCACGGCCGGAGGGAAACGATCGCGGACGAGCTTCCGGGGGTCACTCGCGATCGGGTCGAGGTGGAGGCTTCCTGGGGTGGCCGCACGTTCTCACTGGTGGACACCGGCGGATACCTGAGAGGAGCGACCGGCATCGAGCGCCTCGTCGGTGAGCAGGCCGACCGAGCCGCGGCCGAGGCAGACCTCATCCTCCTCGTGACGGACGCGGCAACCGGCATCACCGAGGAGGATGCGAGCCTGGCCTCGCGGTTGCGGGGGGCTCGCCGTCCGGTGCTGGTCGTCGTCAACAAGACCGACAGCGAGAGGGATGAGTCTGAGGCGCACGGGTTCCACGCGCTCGGGCTCGGCGACCCCATCGCTGTATCGGCGCTTCACGGTCGTGGCTCGGGAGACCTGCTCGACGCGATCGTGAGCCTCCTCCCGGACTCGTCGGCTCGGGGTGTGGTCGAGGGTGAGGAACGGTTCGCGATCGTCGGCCGTCCGAACGTCGGCAAGTCGTCTCTGTTCAATCGGTTCGTCGGCTCGACCCGTTCGGTCGTCTACGAGGAGGCGGGGACGACGCGAGATGCCGTCGACGCGATCGTCACCTGGAACGGTCGGCGTCTCCGTTTCGTCGACACCGCCGGGTTCCGCCGCCCGACGCGAGCGCAGGGGATCGACTACTACGGTTTCCTCCGGGCCGTGAAGGCGATCGAGCGAGCGGAGGTGGCCCTGCTCGTGATCGATGCCCCCGCGGGGCTCACGGCGGAAGAGAAGCGCATCGCCGCCCGCGTGATGGAGGCCGGGCGGGGGCTCGTGCTCGCCGCGAACAAGTGGGACCTCGTGGAGGAGAAGGATGCCGCGTTCAAGCAGCTCGCCCGGCTCGGCGCGCCGTTCGCGAACGCCCCCGTGCTTCGCACCTCGGCGGTGAAGGGCACCGGCGTCTCGAAGGTCCAGCCGGAGCTCGTCCGCGTCGCCGAGGCATGGAACCGTCGGGCATCCACCTCGGACGTCAACCGCGTGCTCGAGGAGGCGCAGGGAGAGCGACCGCCGCCGGCACCCGCGAAACGGTTCAAGTACGCCACGCAGGCCCAGACGGGCCCGCCCGTGTTCGTCCTGTTCGGCGGAGGGAAGCCGTCCCCGACCTACCAGCGGTTCTTGGAACGGCGCCTGCGCGAGGCGTTCGCCCTCGACGGAGTCCCGATCCGGCTCCGCTTCCGAGCCGAGCGATCGCGCCGGAGCCGCGACCGGGAGCCCTAACCCGCGCCGAACGAGGGCATCGAATGCCCATCCAGCCCAGGGAGGAGATCCGCATGACCACGCTCGCCCTCGCCCTTCCGCCCGCACGAACCGCCGAGCGACCCGCCTACCGTGCCGGCGTCGCGATCGGCGGGAGCCTCCTCGTGGCTCTGCTCGCGCAGGTGCAGTTCCTGCTGCCGTTCACTCCGATCCCCGTGACCGGCCAGACCCTCGGCGTCCTCGTGGTGGGCGCGGCGCTCGGGCCCGAGCTCGCGGCCGCATCGATGCTCCTCTACGTCGCGGAGGGCGCCGCGGGCCTCCCGTTCTTCGCCGGAGGCGGACACGGCTGGTCCGTCCTCGCCCTCTCATCGGCGTCGGGCGGCTACCTCTGGGGGTTCGTCGCGATGGGAGCCGTGGTCGGCGCGCTCGCGCGACGCGGATGGGACCGGACCCTTCGGAGCTCCATCAGCGCGATGCTCATCGGCGAGATCGTGCTCTACGCGATCGGGGTTCCGTGGCTCGCGGCCGCGGCGGGCGTCGGCATCGAGCGCGCACTCGTTCTCGGTCTGTATCCGTTCGTCGTCGGCGACGTGCTGAAGCTCCTCGGCGCGGCGGGCCTGCTTCCGGCAGCGTGGCGTCTGACCCGCCGTTCGGAGCGGTAAGGTGCAGCTCGAGCGACACGCAGAACACGGAGCGCGGAGCTCGATCGGGCCGTGGCGCAGCTTGGTTAGCGCGTCTGACTGGGGGTCAGAAGGTCGGCGGTTCGAATCCGCCCGGCCCGACGGAACATCGGATCGGCGTTCCTCAGGCGATCCGACCTCGTCGCCTAAGCTGCGTCGATGCGAGGGGGCGGGGGCAGGGCGCCGGCGTGAAGTTCATCCTGTGGGCCATCATCGGATGGATAGCCCTCAACATCGTCCTCCTCACCGCCTGGTTCGCGTACGGGCGCTACGCGCGAAGGCGCCGCGAGCGTCGGAGCCCGACGGGCTTCGAGGTACGCGAGCAGAACCGGCCGCTCCGCACGGTCGTGCCGCCCGCCACTCCCGATCCGATCGAGCAGCGCAGAGCGGAGGATCTCGACGCGGGTTTCCTCGGACCGTTGATCGGCGCGCTTCGAGATCCGTACCCGCCGAGCCGGCGTGAGGCGGTGCGCGCGTTGAAAGCGATCGGCCACCCGCGCGCGATCCCACCGCTCACCGAGGTCATGGAGACCGATCCGTCGGCCGAAGTGCGCGAGGAGGCAGCCGAGGCGGTGGAGGCTCTGCGGCAGCGCGGCTCCGGGTCGGCGGGCTAAGGCAACCTCACGTGGAGCGGCCACAGGAGCGCGCCTCATCTGCGATCGTGACGGTTCCGAACGTCATCTCGTTCGCCCGCATCCTGTCGATCCCGGTGTTCGTCGTGCTGCTCCTGAACGATCGAACGGAGCGCGCCGGACTCCTCCTGTTCGGCCTGGTGGCAGCGAGCGACTGGGTCGACGGTTACGTGGCCCGGAGAACCGGCCAGGTCTCCGAGCTGGGAAAACTCCTGGACCCGACCGCCGACCGGCTGGCGATCGGCGCCGGACTGATCGCCCTCGCGCTCGCGGGAGCGGTGCCTCTCTGGGCCGTCCTCCTCGTGATCGTTCGCGACGTCGTCGTGCTCGCGGCCGGCGTCTCACTCCTCCTCGCGAAGGGGCGCCGC
Organism: Actinomycetota bacterium; assembly: GCA_045805245.1. GTDB lineage: Bacteria > Actinomycetota > UBA4738 > UBA4738 > JBJMLN01 > JBJMLN01. Next base: position 5,176 of record JBJMLP010000048.1, read on the forward strand.
ATCGACGTGCGGTTCCTCGGAAAGGTCGCCACCTTCACCCTGATGGTCGCGATCGTGCTCCTCGCGTACGGGCACTTCGGGATGCCGCCCGCGTCGCTCGCCCGTATCCTGGGCTGGATCGGTTACGCGATCGGGCTCACCGAGTCCTACGTCGCGACGGTCTTCTACGCGAGCGACCTTCGAACCGCCTGGCGTGCGGGCGACAACGGCGCGAGCGCCGCAACCGTCTAGTCGCACAAGACCCGCGGCTATGATGAGCCGCGTGGAGACTCCCGACGACCTCCGGTACACGCGAGAACACGAGTGGGCGCGCGAAGAGGGTGATGGCAAGGTTCGTGTCGGCATCACCGACTACGCGCAGGATGCGCTCGGGGACGTCGTCTACGTCGACGTTCCGGAACCGGGAACCGAGGTCCACGCCGGCGAGCCGCTCGGCGAGGTGGAGTCCACCAAGTCCGTCTCCGACATCTACAGCCCGGTGACGGGCGTGGTCGTGGAGAAGAACGGCGCGCTCGACGACGCCGCGGAACTCGTGAACCAGGCGCCGTACGGGGACGGATGGATCGCTCGGATCGAGCTGTCGGAGGGGGGCCAGCTCGACGGTCTCCTCGATGCCGCCGCGTACCGCTCGTTCGTCGAGGAGCTTTCCGGCGACTGAACCGGCCCTCCCAAGCTACGGTCTTCCCCGAGGATCGAGCGTTGACCTCCGTCTCCACCTCCACTAATCTCGACCACCGGTTGAGCGTCCGGGTTTACCGGTCGTCCAACGGTGCGGCCGAGCTTCGCAACCGAAAGCGAACGAGAGTGTTCTGCACCTATTGCGGACATCGAAACCCGGACGACGCGCGCTTCTGCTCGAACTGCGGACGTCCGTTGGAGGGGGAGACGACGCTCTCGGTGAGCCCCATCGAGCCTGAGGATGAGACTCCCGCTGATGTCCATGTCCCTGAAGAGGACCTTCAGCCCGGTCAAGCTCTGCTTGTGGTCAGGCGTGGCCCCAACCAGGGATCGACGTTCCTCCTCGACTCGGAGCGAACGACGGTCGGACGTCTGACGGAAAGCGACATCTTCCTCGACGACGTGACCGTCTCGCGCAAGCACGCGGAGTTCGTCCGTTCGGGCAGCGGGTACACGATCCGAGACGTCGGAAGCCTGAACGGCACGTACGTGAACGGGGAACGAGTCGAGCAGACGGAGCTCGCCTCGGGTGACGAGGTTCAGATCGGCAAGTTCAAGCTCGGGTTCTTCTCGAGGGAGTGAGGGAGCAGATGGCGACACGGAACTACCAGTCGATCGGAGAGGTCCTCGTCTCACTGAAGGCCGAGTTCCCCGACATCACCATCTCGAAGATCCGGTTCCTCGAGGCGAAGGGTCTGATCGAGCCGGAGCGTACGCCCTCGGGCTATCGGAAGTTCTATGAAGCCGACGTCGAGCGTCTGCGGTCGATCCTGAAGATGCAACGTGGGGAGTACCTCCCGTTGAAGGTGATCAAGGAGCGCCTCGCGAAGCAGCAGGCGGAGCCGGAGGAGGCGACCGCAGAGCTGGTCGACGCGGAGGACGCCGCCGACGACGATCTCGTGGAGCCCGCGACCGGCCTGCAGATGTCGATCGAGGAGATGTCGGCAGCGACGGGCGTCGACCAAGAGCACATCAAGGAGCTGGAATCGTTCGGCCTCGTCAGTAGCCACGGGCCTTCGGCGAGCCCGTACTACGACGGTGACGACTACGTCGTGCTCTCGATCGTGAAGGACTTCTTCAAGTACGGTGTCGAACCCCGCCATCTCACGATGTACCGGCACTTCGCCGAGCGGGAGGCCTCCTTCTTCGAGGCGATCATCCTTCCGATGCTCCGCCAGCGGAACCCCGACGCGCGCCGAACGGCGACGCGGTCGCTCACCGATCTCGCCAAGGTTTCGAAGAAGCTCAAGCAGGCCTTGCTGCGAACGAACCTCCGCCAGTACCTCGAGAGCGCGTGATCCGACGTTCCCGCGGGCATGTCGCCGCGGGCGCCATCCTCACGGCCCTCCTGCTCGCCTCGCCTGCTCTCGTCGCCGATGCTTCTCCGGGCGTGCCGCCGCCGACGCCGGTTCCGCCACACGGTTCGCCCTCGCCGTTCCCGACGGTCCTCCAGACCCCGGCTCCGACGCTTCATCCGCCCGAGGCCGCCGCGAAAGGCGCGATCCTCGGCGATCTGTCGACGG
>JBJMLP010000049.1:0-3920 GCA_045805245.1 Actinomycetota bacterium
AGAACCGCCATCTTCGGACCGAACGCCTGCCCGGCACGGATCAGCGCGGTCAGCTCGTGCGACGCCGGAGGCGCGGTGACGGCGATCAGCGTCTCGTCCGCGGCCGCGACCGAACGGAGCCGCCCGAGCGCCGTGGTGAGCGACCGGGCGTGCGTGTGCTCCACCGATGCGAGGTTCTCGAGCAGCCGTTCCTCGGCGATCGGAACCGCCGGGAGCTGCTCGGTCGCGAGGCGGAGCGAGAAGCCGGAGCGCGCGAGCAGCACGCCGATCGAGGCGAGGGCCGAGACCGCGCGCTCCAGGCCGGGGGAGTGCACCTGTCCGAGCGCCGACGCGCGCGTGTCGAGGAAGAGCACGGCGGAAGCGCGCCGCGAGGACTCGTCCTGGCGGATCATCAACTCCCGCGTCCTCGCGACGCTCGGCCAGTGGATCCGCCGGAGGTCGTCGCCCGTCTGGTACGCACGCATCGTGTAGAACTCCTCGCCGGTCCGGAACAGCGCGACCGAGCTCGAGGTCCCGACGCCCGCGCCGAACGGCGAGGTGTCGCCGCCGCTCAGGTCCTCCAGCTCGGGCGTGACGAGGAGCTCGTCGCGCTGGTCGTCCTGGAGGCGGAGGCGCGTGAGCGAGAACGGATCGGAGACGTCGACGCTCAGCGGTCCGATGACGTAGCGCCCGCGGGCGTGCGGCACGATCTCGTAGGAGACCCGCTGGCGCCCGTGGCCGGGGATGCCCGTGAGGACCAGGTGCGCCGCTCGACCGAGCGACGTCGGCGCGCGATCCTCGACGAGGAGGAACGACGTCGCCGTGGAAGCCTCGATGTGGACGTCGATCTCGACCGTCACACGCTGTCCCGGCGTCGCGCGGCCGTCGGAGAGCCGGCGTCGGATCGTCACCCGCGTCCGTCCACGCCTCGCGAACAACAGCGCGACGAGCGGAAGCAGCACGAGCCCGACCGCGACGATGTGGAGGGTCGGGGAGCCCGCGATGCGGGCGACGATCCACAGCGACAGCCCCGCGCCGATCACGAGGAAGCCGCGTGCGGAGAGCATTAGGTCTTTCCGCTGACCGGAACCGGCACCTCGTGGAGGAGCTCGTTCAGCACGGCGTCGACGGAGCGGCCGCTCATCACCGCGTCGGCGGTCACGATCACGCGGTGCGACAGGACGGGCTTCGCGAGGACCTTGACGTCGTCGGGGATCACGAAGTCGCGCGCCTCCGCCGCGGCATACGCGCGCGCGGAACGCAGGAGCATGATCGATGCCCGCGGACTGGCGCCGAGGTAGACGTCGGGATGCTTCCGCGAGGCGTCGACGAGATCGACGATGTAGCGGCGAACCGCCGGAGCGACGTGCACCTGCCGGCTCTGGAGGATCATCTCGGCGACTCCGGGAGCGTCGGTCACCGGAGAGATGTCCTCGAGCGTGGACGCCACTCCGTGCGTCGCGAGGATCTCCGCCTCCACCTCAGTGGAGGGGTACCCAATCGCGATCCGCATCATGAAACGGTCGAGCTGGGCCTCCGGCAGCGGATACGTTCCCTCGTGCTCCACGGGGTTCTGCGTCGCGATCACGATGAACGGTGTTCCGAGCTGATAGGTCTCGGTGTCGACCGTGACCTGACGCTCCTCCATGCTCTCCAGGAGCGCCGACTGCGTCTTGGGGCTCGCTCGGTTGATCTCGTCGCCGAGGACGATGTTCGCGAAGATCGCGCCGGGCTTGAACTCGAAGTCTCCGCGCTCCTGGTTGAAGACGTTAACGCCCGTGACGTCGGTCGGCAGGAGGTCCGGCGTGAACTGGATGCGGCGGAACGAGCAGTCGATCGATCGCGCCAGGGCCTTCGCGAGCATCGTCTTGCCGACGCCCGGAACGTCCTCGATCAGCAGGTGGCCTTCGGCGATCAGCGAGACGAGGGCGAGACGGATCTCCGGATGCTTGCCCTGGACGACGCGCTCGATGTTCCGCTCGATCTCATGGATGGCGTCCGCGAGCTCCTGCCATTCGGTCGAGCCCTTCTGCTGCTCCATGCCGCCTCCGGGAGGATGTTTCTCGCGGCCGACGCTGCGAGACGACATCTTACCGATGAGTACGCACGCGCCTGGCGGGTGGCTCGCCGTCGGCGACGGCGGAGCAGAGGAGAAGGCGGTGGCCGGCGGCCCACGACACTTCGGACGCCCCGCGCGGCCCCTTTTCGCTACAAAAGGCGTCCCGCCGAGGGACCGTGGATCCAGCCACCGCCTTCTTGGCGTAGATTACACCGCTGTCATTCGTCGTTGGCAAGTAGCGTTCCCGAAGCGTGCTCAGGCACGTTGCTATACTCGGCCCGGTTTCCGCCCATGGGTAGAGCCCTCGTTCTCAACGTCTCCGACCGGCCTCTGGCAGTTGTCACTGCGAGGAGGGCGGTCGTTCTCGTGCTCAGGCACAAGGCGGAAGTCGTCGTCTCGAACGGCGTGATCTTCCACTCGGAGCGGCTGCAGATCCCGGCGCCGTCGGTCGTCCGTCTCAAATACTTCGTGAAGATCCCGTACCGCGCGCACGCTGCGCTGACGCGGCGCGCGATCTTCGCCCGCGACGGGTGGGTCTGCCAGTACTGTGGCCAGCCCGCGGAGAACCTCGACCACGTCCTGCCCCGCTCACGCGGTGGAAGTCACACCTGGGAGAACGTCGTCGCGGCCTGTCGCCGCTGCAACTCCCGCAAGGAGAACCGGCTTCCGCACGAGATCGGACTCGCCCTTGCGCGCAAGCCGTACGCGCCCTCGGACGGGTTCCGGCTCTCGCTCGGCCGGCTCGAGCCGGACTGGGAGCCGTACCTCGCCTGATGGCTTCCCGGCGCGGCCTCGCCTCGGCGCCGCCGCGGTGACCGAGGCCGCTCCTTTCTAGAGGACGTCCTCTCGCTCGACCGAGCGCCAACAGCCGCTCCCCTTCGGATCCGGTCAGCTATCTCGCCTCGGTACCTTGACCTAGTGGAGTGTGAGTGGCATAAACGTGGGGCTCAGTGGAGGGGAAGGGGAGGAGCGCGTGGCCGACCTTCTCGGCACGCACAGTTACCAGCTCGATCAGAAGGGCAGGATCTCGCTGCCCGTCCGTTTCCGTGAGGCATTCGCCGACGGCGCGTACCTGACGCTCGGACAGGACGGTTGCCTGTTCTGCTTCCCCAGTGCCGAGTGGGTGGGGCGCACCGCAGAGCTCCGCTCCTCCCCCCTCTCCGACGCGGAAGGTCGCGCGCTGGCGCGGATCTTCTTCGGCAACGCCGAGCACGTCGACCTCGACTCGCAGGGACGACTCGTGATCCCGCAGCGCCTCCGCGCCGCGGTCGGACTGAAGAAGGAGGCCGTGGTGGTCGGGGTGAACGATCGGTTGGAGATCTGGGATCGGGACGCGCACGAGCGCTACCAGGACAGCTTCGGAGGCGCGTATCTCGCCGGTTCACTGCTCCCGGGGAGGCGGCCGTGATGGGTCCGCTCTCGAAGGAGTTGCGGCAGAGTCTCGGGCTGCTGCTCGGCTCGGCCGTCGCGCTCGCGCTGTATCTCGGCGTCGGACTCCTCGCGGTGCGGTTCCTCGGATGAGGGCGTGGGCGACGCACCGGAAGGGCCCGATCGAAGTCCGATGCGAGAGGGCGCAGCGCTCCACGTCCCGGTTCTCCGAGATGAGGTCGTGGGTCTCCTCTCCGGCTCGGGCGGAGGTGGTCGCGTGGTGATCGACGCGACGCTCGGGGCCGGTGGACATTCGGAAGCGCTCCTGGACGCGGGCGCCCGGCGGGTGATCGGCATCGATCGCGACCCCGCCGCGCGGACGTCGGCGACGGAGCGGCTCGCCCGTTTCGGCGAACGGATCTCCGTCCGCGGAGGTCTCTACAGCGAGGTGCTCGCGGAGATGGCGGAGACGAGAGCGCCGGTCGGCGGCATCCTGCTCGACCTCGGCGTCTCC
>JBJMLP010000050.1:0-5278 GCA_045805245.1 Actinomycetota bacterium
ACAACCGAACCGGCGCCGCGGGCGAGGATCTCGTCGTGACGGTGCCCGACGGCACGGTCGTGCGGGAGGACGGCGACCTCGTCGCGGACCTCGTCGGAAGGGGATCGCGCGCGGTCGTCGCACGCGGCGGCCGCGGCGGCCGCGGCAACGCAGCGCTCGCGGGACCGAAGGAGCGCGTTCCTCGCGTCGCGGAACCGGGGGAGGAGGGAGAGGAACGTCGGCTCGACCTGGAGCTGCACACCGTCGCGGACCTCGGGCTGGTCGGGCTGCCGAACGCAGGGAAGTCGACGCTCCTCGGCGCCCTCACCGCGGCGCGACCGAAGGTCGCGGACTATCCGTTCACCACGCTGACGCCCAACCTCGGCGTCGCGGGAGGAGACCGGCGATTCGTGATCGCGGACATCCCGGGCCTGATCGAGGGCGCCTCCGAGGGGAGGGGCCTCGGACATCGGTTCCTCCGTCACATCGAGCGTTGTCGGGCGCTCCTGCTCGTCGTCGACCTCTCCGCGGAGGATCCCCCGGCCGATCTCGCGACGCTCCGCGCCGAGCTCCGGGCGTACGATCCCAGTCTCGCGGAGCGAGCGAGCCTCGTCGTCGCCACGAAGGCGGATCTCGTGGAGGACGTGCGGCTGCCGGAAGAGGGAGCGCTCGCCGTCTCCGCAGTGACGGAGGAGGGGATGGCCGAGCTCGCGGACGCCGTCGACACCATCTCCGCGGCAGCGGCCGAGGCAGCTCCCGAGCGGTCGTCCTACGTCGTCCTGCGGCCCGCGCGGCCGCGATTCTCCGTGCGCAAGGAGGGTGAGCGCTTCCGCGTCACCGGAAGGAGCGTGGAGCGCTGGGTCTCGGAAACGGACCTCGAGGATCCCGCGCAGGTGGTGGATCTCCAGAAGCGCCTCGTGAAGGAAGGGGTCGAGCGCGAGCTTGCCTCGCTGGGCGCGCGTCGGGGCGACGAAGTCATGATCGGCGCGCAGACTTTCGAGTACATCCCGGAGGACGCGTGACCGATCGCCGCGAACAACTGCTCCTCGAGGAGGAGACCGCCTGGCACGACCTGAGGGTGAAGCTCGAAAAGCTGGACGACGAGCAGTTCGAGCGGCCGGGCCTCACCGACGACGGATGGTCGGTGAAGGACATGTGCTGGCACATCGGGGCGTGGTGCGCGTACGCGTTCGACGCGCTGGAGCAGATCTCGAACGGGACCTACGTCGACACCGAACTCGACGTGGAGGCGCTCAACCGCGACTGGTTCGAGATCTCGCGGGCGGTCGACGCGCGCACGGCACGGGCGGAGCTCGCCGCCTCGCGCACACGCATGTGTGGCCAGCTCCAGTTCCTGCCCGAGATTCCGCCGGAGGCGGTCGAGTGGTTCGAGGAGTCGGGGCGCCTGCACTATCGCGAGCACGCCCGTGACCTGGCCGGATGGTTGGAGGACCTGACGGCGTCCTCCGGTTCGGCGTAGAAATCCCTCGGTATGGCGACCGGATCTTTGCACCGGAGCTCGGGATGACGCGACTCGGCGTCATGGGCGGCACCTTCGACCCGATCCACTACGGCCACCTCGTCACCGCGGAGGCGGCCCTCGGCCAGTTCGACCTCGACGAGGTGGTGTTCGTTCCGACGGGGCAACCGTGGATGAAGACGCACAACCACGTGTCGCCGGCGGAGGACCGCTACCTGATGGTCGTCGTCGCCACCGCGAGCAACCCGCGTTTCTCCGTCTCCCGGATCGAGATCGACCGGGAGGGTCCCACCTACACGGTCGACACGCTCCGCACGCTGAAGGAGCAGCATCCCGAGGATCCGGAGCTCTTCTTCGTGACGGGCGCCGACGCGATGCTCGAGATCTTCGCGTGGAAGGATGCCGACGACGTCCTGGACCTCGCGCACTTCATCGCCGCGACGCGCCCCGGTTACGACATCGCCTCGTTCGAGCAGGAGGAGGCGACGCGCCATCCCCACGTGAGCGTGATGACGGTTCCGGCGCTCGCGATCTCCTCCACCGACATCCGTCGGCGGGTGAAGGAGGAGCGGCCGATCCGCTACCTCCTCCCCGACGGCGTCAAGAGCTACATCGAGAAGGTCGGCCTGTATCGGTGAGGCTCTCGGTCAACCGCAACCGGCTCGTCGCAGGCGCCGTCCTGGCCTTGATCGGCATGGCGGTCATCGCGTGGGCGCTCCTGCGAGGGGGCAGCGAGCCGACGGCAGCTCCGACGCCGACGCCGACCGGCGACGCTCCGCCGCAGCTGATAAGCCTCTCGGTTCGTTCGCTGCCGGTGCCGTTGGTCGCGGTCATTGGTACCTCGTCCTCCGGGAAGAGCGTCGTGATCCCCATCCCTCCGTCGCTCCTCGTGACGGTCCCCGGCGGGGGAGACGGAACGATCGCGGAAACGGCGCTCCGCTCGGGGGACACGCTGGCGGCGACGATCTCGAACGTTCTCGGGGCCTGGATCGGCGCGCACGCGACGACCGACATGGTCGGGCTCACCGACATCGTCGACCGGGCGGGCGGCATCACGCTCCCCGGCTCGAGCGAGGTGATGTCCGGCGCGAAGGTGCGCGCCTACCTCGAGGAGGAGCAGGGCTCGCTCCGGCTCCAGCGTTGGGGAGAGGTCCTGGAGGCGCTCCTCGCGAAACCGGTGCAACTCGAGGCCTCCGATCTCCGCGAGGAGGGAGAGCTCGCGCTCGCGCAGCCGGTGCTCTCCGGTGTCTCGGACACGGAGCTAGAGGAGCTTCCGACCCAGCCGGCGCAGGAACGGTTCCTGATCGCCGACCAGGAGGGCATCACGAAGCTGATGTCCTCTGCGTTCGGCGTCGACACGGCGCCGGTGGCACGGGTCTCCGTGCTGAACGGCAGCGGCGTGCCGGGCGTGGGGGAAGACGTCGCGAAGGTCATGGTTCCGGCGGGGTACCGCGTCGTCTCCTCGCAGAACGCGCAGAAGTTCGGGCATCCGACCACGCAGGTCATCGCGCAAGGCGAGGAGGCGCGAGCGGCGGCGGAGCAGCTCCACAGCCTGCTCGGCGTCGGGCGCGTTATCGTGGTGGCGCAACGGTCGGGATTCGCGGATATCACGCTGCTGGTCGGGGAGGACTTCAAGCCCACGTGACGGACGAGACGCTGGAGCTTCGTGGCGGGCGCTGACGCCTCGCTCCCGGAGAGCCGCCTGGTTGCCGTGGGCGCCGCCCGCGCCGCGGCGGAGAAGCAGGGCGCCGACATCACGGTCCTCGACGTTCGATCCCTGATCGTCATCACGGACTTCTTCGTGATCGTCTCCGGGTCGACCTCCCCGCAGGTGAAGACGATCGTCGACGCCGTGGAGGAGGCTCTCCGTGGCCTCGGGGTGAAGCCGCTCCGCCGCGAAGGAGAGACGGAGGGGCGATGGGTGCTCCTCGACTACGTCGACGTCGTCGTCCACGTCTTCGGTGCGGAGGAGCGCCGCTACTACGACCTCGAGAGACTCTGGAAGGACGCCGACCGGCTCTCCTGGGAGGACGGAGACGCAGTTTCCTCCGGGTAGACTCGGCTTTCTCCGTGATCTCCGGGGCCCGTAGCTCAGTTGGTAGAGCGCTTGGCTGGCAGCCAAGAGGTCAGGGGTTCGAATCCCCTCGGGTCCACCGCCCCCCTTCCTAGAGCCCGAGTCCCAGATCTTCCTCCTCGTCGTTCCTCGACGGCGCGAAGCGACGTCCGAACGCTCCGATGGCGATGCCGAGTCCGATGCCGGCGGCCAACGCGAGGGGACCGCTCAGCAGGACACGGCCACCCTCCTCGACGGTGATGTTAGGGGAGGCGAGCACGCCGACGAACGCCCTGGAGCCGATCCGCACGTTGCCGGAGGTGATCAGCGTCTGCGCGCCGCCTCGCTCGATCGAGACGTCGCCGTTCGCGATGACCGGCCCGCATCCGCCGTTTGTGATGGAGAGTCCTCCGTTGGCGATCACCGGTCCGCAGCCTCCGTTGTGGATCGTCAGCTTGCCGTTCACCATCGCCGGCCCGCATCCGCCGTTCACGATGGACATGTCGCGCGAGGGCGCCGCGACGACCGCCGCGGCGCGCGTGATGTGAACATCGCGGCCTTTCGCGAGTCCCACCAGCGACCGGGCGATGCTCCGGTCCTCGAGCTCGGTTTCGGCTCCCTTGCCCTTCATTGTCGGCCTCCGATCGTCGTCTACTGCCGATGCTAGGTCGTGTCGCGGCGGTGCGTCCGGCCGGCTTGTCGCCCGTGCTCGGATCGCTCGCGCTCCCGTAGAGTTCGCGGCCGTGCCCACCCTCTCGGAGAACGAGGAGATCGAAGCGGCGCTCCAGGACCTCGTGGAGCGCGACCTGGCCGCGTGGCCACAGATGCCGTCGCGGCTCCTCCACGTGCGCGCGCCGGAACGCGGCATCGACGTCGAGGTCGCCGCGGGGGCCGCCGACCGCGCGACCGGAGAGTCGCTCCGGCCCGGTTCGCGGTTCCGGATCGCGAGCGTGACGAAGTCCTTCGTCGGAGCGGCGACGCTCCGCCTCGTCGAGGACGGGGAGCTTTCGCTCGGATCTGCGCTCGACGACGTCCTGCCGGACGCCTACCTCGACGTCCTCCGACGCGGCGGCTACGACACGGCCTCCATCACCGTGCGCCATCTCCTCGCGCACACGAGCGGGATCTACGACTTCGCGGCCTCCGCATACGACCCTTCGATCCCGGACAGCTTCGACGACGCGATCGCGCGCGATCCGACGCACCGCTGGACCCGCATGGAGCAGGTCGAGTTCGCGATGACGCACGGAAAGCCCTACGGTGCTCCCGGCGCGTTCTTCGCGTATTCCGACACGAACGCCTGTCTCGTCGGCGAGATCCTCGAGTGGAGGACCGGGCTCGACCTCGGTGAAGCGCTTCGGAAGATCCTCGACCACGACGGGCTAGGCCTGCGCTCCACCTGGCTCGAGTCGATCGAGCCGGAGCCGGCCGAGCTCCCGCAGCTATCCCACCAGTACGAGGCGGACGTCGACGTCGCCGGCATCGATCCCTCCGTCGACCTGTACGGAGGAGGCGGGCTGATGTCGACCTGCCGCGACCTCGCGACGTTCTTCCGCGCGCTCCTCCGGGGGCAGGTGTTCCGCGAGCCGGGGACGCTCGCGACGATGCTCACGACGTCCGAGGACGTCCCCCGTTCGCCGGAGACCGGCTTGGACGACTTCCCCGCGGACGCCGCCCTGTACGTCTTCAGAGCGGAGCTCGACGGTGCGACCTGGTGGGGCCACGACGGCTACTGGGGAACGACGGCACTCACGTGTCCGGAGCGC
>JBJMLP010000051.1:0-4019 GCA_045805245.1 Actinomycetota bacterium
ACCCAAGGAGTCGCACCGTGAAGCTTCGCGCCGTCTTCATCTCCGCCGCAGCGGGCTGCCTGATGCTCGCGCCGGCTTTTGCCAATGGCATCACCGGCAGCGTCGCCGGGGCCCGGACCGAGTGCACGATCACCGGAACGGCAGCGAACGACCAGCTCTTCGGAACGACGCGCGACGACGTGATCTGCGGGAAGGCCGGCTCCGATTCGGTCGACGCGCTGGAGGGCAATGACGTGGTCCGCGGCGGACAGGGCGACGACGGTGGCGGCTGCCAGGTCCGGGGGGCGACCCGCGTCGTTCGCCAGGGTATCTGCGACGGTCCGGTCGTCCACGGCTTCATCACCGACGGCCTGAACGGCGGGGACGGCTCCGACGTGGTCAAGGGCCAGCAGGACGACGACTCGATCGAGGGGAACGACCAGAACGACAAGCTCTACGGCGGCCAGGGCGACGACTGCCTGGGCAGCGGCTGCACCGTGAGCGACTCCGAGAACGGGAACGACTTCCTGAAGTCGAAGGACAATGTTTCCGGCAACGACGCGGTCGACGGCGGGAACAACACCGACACCTGCCGGATCGACGCGGGAGACCAAGCGATCAGCTGCGAGCTCTAGAAGGTCCGGCAGCGCCGAACCACGGGCAGCCCCCGGCCTCACCGCCGGGGGCTGTTCCTTTTCCGCCGCTGGAATCGGCCGGCTCCTCGCCACTAATCTGGGAGCCGTGCTCACCTGCCCGAACTGCGGACAGCAGAACCCTCCGGAGTCCCGGTTCTGCAACGCCTGCGCCTCCCCGCTCGCGGCCGCCGAGCCCGAGGACGCCCGTGAGGAGCGCAAGGTCGTCTCGGTGCTCTTCTGCGACCTCGTCGGCTTCACTGCCCGCGCGGAGCGGCTCGACCCCGAGGATGTGCGCGCGCTCCTCGCGCCGTACCACGGCCGCCTGAGGCAGGAGCTCGAGCGCTTCGGCGGCACGGTCGAGAAGTTCATCGGCGACGCCGTCGTCGGCCTCTTCGGAGCCCCGGTCGCGCACGAGGACGATGCCGAGCGGGCCGTCCGAGCCGCCCTCGCGATCCGCGACTGGGTCCAGGAGGAGAGCGATGAGATCCAGGTGCGGATCGGCGTCAACACCGGCGAGGCGCTGGTCCGCCTGACCGCGAAGCCGCACGAGGGCGAGGGCATGGCGACGGGCGACGTCGTGAACACCGCGGCGAGGCTCCAGACGGCCGCGCCGGTGGACGGCATCCTCGTCGGTGAGCGGACGTATCTCGCGACGGCGCAAGAGATCGAGTACCGCCTCGCCGATCCGGTCGTCGCGAAGGGGAAGGAGGATCCGGTCGCCGCGTACGAGGCGGTGGAGGCTCGTTCCCGCTACGGCGTCGACCTCTCCGAGCGCGCGAAGGGGACATTCGTCGGACGCTCCCGGGAGCTGGAGCTTCTCGGCACGACCCTCCGGCGGGTCGTTGCGGAACGTTCCCCGCAGCTGCTGACGCTCGTCGGCGTCCCCGGCATCGGCAAGAGCCGGCTCGTCCGGGAGTTCTTCGAGATCGTCGATCGCGATCCCGACGTCGTCCTCCTCTGGCGGCAGGGCCGTTGTCTCCCGTACGGCGACGGCGTGACCTTCTGGGCGCTCGGGGAGATGGTGAAGGCGCAAGCGGGCGTCCTCGAGAGCGACGAACCTGCCGACGTGGAACGCAAGCTCGCCGCGGCCGTCCGCGCGGTGATCTCCGACGACACCGACGCCCGATGGATCGCGTCGACGCTCCGTCCGCTCCTCGGCCTGGAACGGGAGATGGATCTCACCGCGGAGCGTCTCGATCAGAGCTTCGCCGCGTGGCGGAGGTTCCTCGAGGCGCTCGCCGAGTCCTATCCGCTCGTGCTGGTGGTCGAGGATCTCCATTGGGCGGACGAGGCGATGCTCGACTTCATCGACCAGCTCGTCGACTGGGCGACGGGGGTTCCGATCCTCGTCATCGGAACGTCCCGGCCCGAGCTCTTCGACCGGCGCTCGGACTGGGGCGGCGGAAAGACGAACGGCGTGACGGTCTCCCTCTCCCCGCTCGCGGACGGCGACACTGCCGAGCTCGTGACGTCACTCCTCGAGCGGCAGGATCTCGGCTCGACGAGCCGGGAGGAGATCCTCGCGAAGGCCGGCGGGAACCCGCTCTACGCCGAGCAGTACGCGCGGATGCTCGCCGAGCGCGGGGCGCTGGAGGAGCTGCCCGGCTCGATCCAGGGGATCATCGCCGCGCGCCTCGACTCCCTCGACCCCGAGGAGAAGTCGACGCTCCAGATCGCCTCCGTCGCCGGCAAGGTCTTCTGGCTCGGGGCGATCGAGGCGATGGGCGGGCCTAAGCGGTCCGAGAGCGAGCGGCTCTTCCACGACCTGGAGCGCAAGGGCTTCGTGCGCAGGGCGCGCAGGTCCTCCGTCGCGGGCGAGACCGAGTACGCGTTCCAGCACATCCTCCTGCGCGACGTCGCGTACTCGCAGATCCCGCGGGCCTCCCGCTCACGCGACCATCGCGCCTCCGCGGACTGGCTGGAGTCGCTCGGCCGTCCGGAGGATCACGCCGAGATGCTCGCGTATCACTACGGACAGGCGCTGGAATACGCGCGGGCCGTCGGCAGCGACGATCCGGAGCTCGCCGAACATGTCCGCCGCGCGCTGATCGCTGCGGCGGAACGCTCTCTGTCGCTCGGCGGCTACGCGAGCGCCGTCTCGTCGTTCGAACGGGCCTTCGAGCTCACGCCCGAGGATGACCCCGACCGCGGAGAGCTCCTGTTCTCGTACGGCCGCGCGCAGTTCCTCGCGGACGGGACCGGGACCGATCTCCTGGAGCAGGCCGTTGATCGGCTGGTGACGCAGAGACGTCCCGAACGCGCCGCCGCAGCCGCCGTCGAGCTCGCGAAGGCCGCATTCTTCCGTGGCGAGCGGCCGCAAACGGACGCAGCCGTCGAGCGCGCGCTCGCGCTGACGGAGGGAACTCCTGATTCGGAGGCACGTGCGCACGCACTCGTCGCGAAGGCGGCCTACGAGATGCTCGGCGGCCAGTACGCGGACGCGATCGTCACCGGCCGCTCAACGCTCCCGTTGGTCGAGGCGCTCGGACTCGACGCCCAACGGGCTCGGCTCCTCGACGTCATCGGCGTATCGCGGGCGTTGACGGGCGACGCGGGAGGCCTCGCCGACAGCGAGCTCGCGGTCGAGGTCGCTCGCGAGTCCGGCGACATGTTCGAGCTGATCGTCGCCACGAACAACCTCATGAACGGTCAGCTGGGACTCGGGCAGACCGAAGACGCTCGCGCGAGCCTCCATCGTTTCCGCGAGGCCGTCGAGCGATACGGCACCGTGAACAACCGCCGGTGGCTCGCGAGCAACCTCTCTGAGGACTTCTACGTCGAAGGGCGCTGGGACGAGGCCATGTCGCTCCTCGACGAGGACATCGCGCGGAGCGACCGCGGATTCCCGTTCTACCTCGACGCGATGAACCGTTCGCGACGGGGCGTCATCCTTCAGGCGAGAGGCGACCTCGAAGGCGCGATCGCCGACACGGACCGGGCGATCGAGCTGGCGCGCACAGCGAGAGACCTCCAGCTGCTGGGTCCCGTCCTCGTCATGCGGGCGAACGTGCTCCACGCCGCGGGCCGGACGGAGGAAGCGGCGCCGTTGCTGACCGAGATCCTCGACCTCGGGGAGCAGGGGATCAAGTTCGTCCAGCAGGACGCGCTCGCCGACACCCTGATGGACGTCGCGTGGCTGGCACGCGATCTCGGCCGAGCGGACGACCTTGAAGGGGCACTCGAGTCCTCCGAGGACAGCCCGTGGGCGGAGGCAGCGCTCTCGACATCGCCAAGTGTGCGGTCGCCCTGCCCACTTCACCAGAGGCTGCGCTCGCAGCCGTGAGCGGGAGTCCGCTGCTCACGCACCGGAGATCTCGCTTGATCTTGGTTCCGACGACCGCAGGCACGGGGAGCGAAGTTACGTGTTTCGCGACCGTCTATCACGGTCTTCGTAAGCTGTCACTG
>JBJMLP010000052.1:0-8000 GCA_045805245.1 Actinomycetota bacterium
CCCGTGCGCGGTGGCGGAACCCTGGTCAAGATGCCGCACGCTAGCGGCGCGGCTCCGAGACCGGCATCCCGCACCTGGTGGGTTCTCCGCGTCACCGAGACGGCCGACAGGCGCGGACCTCGGGGCGGCGTCACGTAGGCTCGGGCGGTGCTCGATCCCGGGACCGCACAGGAGATCGCGGACCGGTTCGACCTCGGCTCCGACGCGGCGCTCTCGGGGCCGGCCGCGAAAGGCAAGCTCGGCCAGGTCTGGGAGCTGACGACGCCGCGCGGACGCTTCGCCGTCAAGGAGTCCTTCGGGCCCTTCGAGGAGCGCGACGGTGAAGACGCCGCGTTCTCCGAGGCCGCCCGCGCGGTTGGCGTTCCAACACCGGAGGTCCTCCGAGTCCGCGACGGCTCGCTGATCGTCCCGATCGGCGACGATGAGATCCGCTTGTTCGGATGGGTCGACCTCCTCGAGCCCGATCCGGGTGCCGATCCGGCGGAGGTCGGATCGACCGTTGCCGCGCTCCACCGAGTGCCGTTCCAGGGGGCCCGCGGCGTGCATCCCTGGTACTTCGAGCCCGTCGGGGGGGAGCGCTGGGACGGGCTCGTGCGAGACCTCCGTCGTGCGAGGGCGCCCTTCGCGGAGGATCTCGCCGCCTACCGCGACGAGCTCGTGGCGATGGAGGAGCTGATCGAGCCTCCGGACGCCCTCCGCACGTGCCACCGGGATCTCTGGGCGGACAACCTTCGGATCACGGCGGGCGGAGGGCTCTGCGTGATCGACTGGGACAACTGCGGGCTGGCCGATCCGAGCCAGGAGCTCGCCCTCGTCCTGTTCGAGTTCTCCGGAGGAGACGCTGCGCGCGCTCGCGCGCTCCACGAGTCGTACCTGGGCGGAGGCGGCACGGGCGCCGTCGATGGGCGAGGCAACTTCTCGATGGCCATCGCGCAGCTCGGCCACATCGGAGAGACGGCCGCCCGCCGATGGCTCGATTCCGAGAGTGAGCCCGATCGCGCCGAGAACGAGGCGTGGTTCCGCGAGCTCGTCGACCGGCCGCTCACGCGCCGAGGGATCGACGAGCTCCTCGACGCCGTCACGAGGTGAGGATCGCTTCGACTCGATCCCGGGGCGAGGACGAGGTTGAAGGGGACACCGGGCGGGGTACGGCTCCACCAGACATCCGATGACGGAGGACCCGATGCTTCCTGAAGAGCTGAACCTGCCGCAGCCGGGCACCTGGACGATCGACCCGGGCCACACGACGATCGGGGCGGTCGCGCGCCACCTCATGTTCACCAAGGTGAGGGGACAGTTCCGCGCCTTCGAGGGCGCGATCCACGTGGCCGCTCAGGTGGAGGACTCCTCCGCGACCCTCGATATCGACGCCGCAAGCATCGATACCGGGAACGCCGACCGCGATGCGCATCTCAAGAGTCCTGACTTCTTGGATGTCGAGCGGTATCCGAAGATCACGTTCCGAAGCACCCACGTCGAGCGAACGGGCGGCAACACGCTCTGCGTCGCCGGCGATCTCACGATCCGCGGCGTGACCCGAAGCGTCGACCTCGGCGTCACCTACGAAGGCTTGATGCCCGACCCGTGGGGCGGCACGCGTGCGGGCTTCGCTCTCGAAGGAACGATCGACCGCGAGGCATTCGACATGACGTGGAACGTCACGCTCGAAACCGGCGGCGTCCTCGTCAGCCGAAAGATCGACATCGAAGCTGAGGTCCAAGCCGTCCGCCAGGCTGAAGACATGCAACGTGGGAACGAGGCTGAGTCCGAGGTCAGCCACCAGGGAGTCGCGCGCACCGGCTGACGTCGCGCGCCCAAACGGATCTTCCCTTCGTTGTTGTCCGCGCCGGACGGGAGTACGGTGACTCGCTCCAGAGGCCTCCAGGAGGGATCGACATGAGAGTCCGCGCCATCCTCGTAGGCGTCGCGGCACTCGGTTTCGTCACGGGGCCAGCGCTCGCGAGCGGTGCGCTCGGGGACGCCGCCGGTGCGCGCGCCGAATGCACGATCAGGGGAACGGCGGCGAACGACACGCTCACGGGCACGACGCGTGACGACGTGATCTGCGCGAAGGCCGGACAGGACGTGGCCGGCGGCCTCGAAGGCAACGACGTCATCCGACTGGGCCAAGGGGACGACCTCGGCATGGGCGACGACGGCTCCGACGCCGTGAAGGGCCAGCAGGACGACGACCAGGTCTGCGGAAACGACCAGAACGACGACCTGTACGGCGGACAGGGAGACGATGAGCTCGGCGGCTCCGACGCCACCTCGAACTGCTACACGGGCACGGAGAACGACGCGAGCTCGGGGACCAGCGGCACCTACGAGACCGGGAACGATTTCCTCAAGTCGCGCGACCGCGTCTCGGGCAACGACAGCGTGGACGGCGGTTCCAACACGGACACCTGTCGGATCGATGCCGGAGATCAGACCACCTCGTGCGAGTTGTAGCCGAGCGACGTTCGCTTTCATCACGGTCCCGGCCGGTTTCGGCCGGGACCTTCTCGTTTCTGGGGACGATGGCCGTGAACCATGACCGTGGGGCGCCGCCCGGAGTGGAGGAACGGAGGAGCCCATGAGACGGATCGCGTCGATGCTGCTGGGGATCGCCTTGGCGGCGCTTCTGCTGGGACCCACCCCGGCGTCCGCGGCGGGCTTGGCCGACATCTCCGTCTCCGTCAGCGCCTCGCCGAAACCCGTCACCGCGGACTCCGACCTGACCTACACGGTGACCGTGCACAACGCCGGTCCCGACGCTGCGTCGCACGTCGTGTTCACCGACACGCTGCCGCCGGAGGTCATCTTCCGCTCCGCTTCGGCCCCCGGAAGCTACTCACCCGCGACCAACCGCGTCACCTGGGGGGTCGGAACCGTGAGCGCCGGAGGTTCGGTGACCGGCCAGGTGGTCGTCACGCCAATCCATCCGTATCCGAGCGGCATCACGACGACTGCTACGGCGACGACGGCGACCACCGACCCGACGACCCCGGACACAGCCTCGGACACGACGGTCGTGGCCTCCGAGCCCGGCGTGCAGTACATCGCGGTGCGGGACAGCGGGCTCATCCCGACGTTCCGGAAGGTTCCGCTCGGCGGCACGCTCCAGTGGGACTTCTTCGGTCCGAGCGTCCACGAGATCACCGACGCCCACGGGCTGGGACTGATCGACTCGGGCCCCGTCTCGCCGATCGCCTACTTCCGCTACACGTTCCATCTCACCGCGGAGATTCGGACGATGGACATCGGCTTTCCCGCCAACAACGGAAAGATCGTCGTCCCGCCGGTCGTGTCACCGCTCTCCGGAACACCTTCGACCGCGTTCTCCGTCATGTGGGCCGATCAACCATTGCCCTCGGGGATCGTGGAGGACGTTCAGATCCGTCGCCCGGACGGCAAGGGATGGGTTCCGTTCGCGCACAGCACGAGCCTGCTCGGAACGAGCTTCTCGCCGGATGCCGGCGCCGGAAGCTACGCGTTCCGGGACCGGATCCGCAACGAGGTCACCGGGAACCATTCGCGATTCGGCCCGCCCGTCCCGTTCAACGTGACCGACTGAGTCGCAGCAATCGTTCGAGGGTCGCCGGATCTCCGCGCCAGTGGTCTGCGACGACCTCGCGTCCCGCTTTCCGCAGCACGTGTCGGAGGATCAGCGCGGCGACGACGGCATCGTCGAGCGGACCAAGCACGGGGATGAACTCCGGGATCAGGTCGATCGGAGAGGCCACCCACACGGCGCCCACGACGAGGAGGAGCTTCGACCCTCGCGGCACGCGCGGGTCACGAACGAGATCCTTGAACAGGAGCACGAGGTTGGGAAGCAGGGCTGCCACTTCCCGAGCCGCGGTGCGTCTCCCCGTCAGATAGAGAGCTCCGATCGCAACGGCGTAGAGAGCGGCGGCTACGGCCAGCGCGATCAGCAGCGTGCGAAGCATCGGTATCCCTGTTCCTTCGAGCGCTAGCTCACCGCGCCAGGTGCCAGAGCACGACCAGGAGACCCGCGAAGAACATCGGCACGCTGATCGCGAGCACCAAGAACAGGGTGCGCACCCGGCGGAGCGTCGGCGCCACCTCCGCCAGGATCTCTTCCGTGTGACGGGCGAGGACGCCGCGCAGCTGCTGCCGGAGCGCAACCTGCGGCACGGGCGCAGGCGGTGCGGGAACGAGTTGGGCGTTCGACTTCATTGCTCGCCTCCTTGATCGTAGACACGCGCCGCGAACTCCTCGAGGCGCTCCTCACATCCCTTCAGCCGTTGTTCCGCGTCGGCCTGCGACGCCGCGACGAAGACGTCCCTCCGTCGCAGATCCCGGAACCACCTGCGAAGGCGTTCGAGGTTCTGCTCCTCCTCGTCGAGCTCCGCCGCCGTGAACTTGCGGATCCGGATCTCCTTGTCGAGCTCCCCGTCGAACTTCCCGCACTCGGAAAGGAACTCGGCCCATTCCTCCTCGCGCTGCATCGTGAACAGCTCCTCGAGACGCGCCCCCGAGGTTTCGTCCCGGGTTCTGGCGTCGAACGTGAAGACTTCACCTTCCGCCGCCTCCACCAGCCCGACGACCTTCGCGATGGCCTGCACGAGGTCACCGCGGGCCGGCAGGGCCCACGTCGCCTGCTGCAGCGGAACCGCTCCGACCCGGCGGAGCTGCCTCCAAACGGCGACGCGATGTCTCGACGGCTCGGAGGGAAGTCGGTACGTGATCAGCAACCAGTCCATCACGTCAGTGTAGCGTCTGTTACGTCGTATGCGTATCACGCGTTACAGCGCACGGCCGGCGGGCTCGCCGATCGCGCGGTCAGGGCCGAAGGCCGCTCGGCTCTCTGGCCAGCAAGGCTCGGAGCTCGTCGCGCCGGACCTTTCCCGCGGCGTTGCGCGGGATCGACCCGACCGCCTGCACCGCTGCGGGAACAGCCACGGCCGGGAGCGATTCGCGGAGCGCCGCGAGGATGTCCGGCGGCTGAGGCTCGCAGTCCGGCTCCGCGACGACGGCCGCGACGAGCCGCCCGTCCACCTCTCCAACGGCGGCGTCGGCGATGCAGGGCAAGCCGTACAGACGGAGTTCAACGGTCGCGGGGTAGACCGTCGTCCCGCCGACCCGGATGCCGGACGACGCGCGGTCGACGAACGTCAGATACCCGTCTGCGTCGATCGAGCCGACGTCTCCGGTGTGGAACCATCCGTCCCCGTCGAACGCGGGCGGACGGTTGCGGTAGCCGGCGCACACGTTCGGCCCTCGGATGAGCCACTCCCCCGACTCCCCCACGTCGCACTCCGAGCCGTCGGGTCGCACGGCACGGACGTCGACGAACGGAAGGGGCTTGCCGACGGACGTCGGGCGCTCCGCCGCCTCGTCGTCACGCAGGAGCGACACGACCGGCGATGCCTCCGTGAGCCCGTACCCATGCCGGAGCGTCACCCCACGGTCGAGGTACGCGCGAAGGAGCGCCTGCGGAACGAGGCCACCGCCGACGATCGCCGTCCGGATCGTGCCGAGATCGGTCGTCGACCACTCCGGAGCGTGGAGCGCGCGCTCGAGGAGATCCGGATTGCCGAACATCACCGTGACGCGGTCGCGCTCGATCGTGCGGAGCACCGACGTGCCGTCGAGCGCGTCCGGGATGCTCACGGTTCCGCCGACGAACAGCGTCGGGAGCACCGTCACACCGAGGCCGCCCATCCGCGTGAACGGCGCCGACGCGATCGTGACGTCGGCGGAGCTCAGCGCGCACTCGGCCGCCATCTGCACGACGTTCCAGAGGAGGTTCGACTCGGTCAGCATCACTCCCTTGGGATCTCCCGTGCTTCCGGAGGTGTACGCGAGGATCGCGAGATCGTCCGGTTTCACCTCCGCCGCCGGCAGCGGCGGCGGCGGCGGCGCATCGGTCAGCTCCTCTCCGGAGAGCTCGAGGACGTCCGTCTCCGGATGCGAGCCGGGCTCCGCGCGGATCAGCGCGCGCGGAGACGAGTCGCGAAGGATCGACACGACCTCGCTCTCCCGTCGCGTCGCGAGGATCGGAACCCAGACCGCGCCGATCGACCGAGATGCGAACAAGCTTGCCAGCGCGAGCGGGCGGTTGTCTCCGTGATACGCGACACGGTCTCCCGCCGAGACGCCCTCCGCCAGCAGCCTCGCGGCGACGGAGCGCGCGACCCCCGCGAAACCCTCGTAGGAGAGCTCGCCCCCGACGGTACGGAGCGCCGCGTCGCCCGGCGCACGGAACGCGCGACGCTCGATCCAGGAGCCGAGGCCCGGCCACGTCATGACCCGATGCTAACTTCCCGACGAAGCGGCTCCGCCACGGAGGTAGACTCGGCGGCCGTGGCGAAGACGACCCCTACCGGCCACTCCAACCGACGACGGAGATCTCAGCTGACGCGTCCGACGCGCATCCCAGCGGCGCTCCTCCTCGTCACCGCGCTCGTGCTCGGCGCTCCGACCGTCGTCGCGGCGCGGGACGCCACTTCCCCGCATCTGCGTTTGATCGGGTCGAGCCGGTCGGTGACGCTGACGAGGTTCCCCGGACGGCCCGTCGCGCTCGAGATCGGCGTCTTCGTCGCCGCGAGCGACGCGCCTTTCGAGCTCCACGTCACTCGGCCCGCCTATCCGTCGCCGATCCAGGTCCACCAGGTGCTCGGTGGAGGTGCAACTCGCGAGCTTCCGGGATGGACCGCCGACGGCTGGAGCGGTCTCGCGGGCTTCACTCGGATCCGCGTCCGGGATTCCGCCGGACACGTCGTCGGCCGGACGAGGCTGACCTTCTGTCCCGACTCGCGCGACGTCGAGCGCGTCGACGCCTCCGGGCCGGCGCGCTCTCCCTATCCGTCGTTCTGCCCGTCGAACGCCTTCACGCGCGGCTCCGTCTGGGGGATCGCAAGAGGATGGGCGAGCCGGATCACGGGGCCCTTCGGAGGGGCGCCGATGCTGCTGGATGTGCCCGACGGGAACTACACCGCGACCGTGTCGATCGCGCGGCCCTATCGACGTCTGTTCGGCATCTCGTCGGCGGACGCAACGACCGAGGTGGGGGTCGAGGTTCGCTCGGAGAGCGCGCATACGCCCGCGCGCCAGCGCGCACGACGGATCGCGGACGCTCCGTCACGGGGCGTTCCGACGATGACGCATCCCGACCCGTCGGTGCTGCCGGAGTTGATCCCGCTCCCCGCGTACCACATCTCCCCAGTCCGGGTCGGGTCGCGGGACTACCTCGACTTCGCGGCGACCGTCTGGAACTCCGGACCGTCGCAGCTCTCCGTGGAGGGCTTCCGCCGAGAAGGCACCGACGTGATGGACGCCTATCAGTACTTCTACGACGGCCACAAACCCGTCGGGCGGGCGCCCGTCGGAACGCTCGAGTACGACTCACGCCCGGGACATGAGCACTGGCATTTCGAGCAGTTCGCGCGGTACACGCTGCTCGACGCCTCGAAGCAGAACGTCGTCGTGAGCGAGAAGGAGGCGTTCTGCCTGACGCCGACGGACCCGATCGATCTCCTCCGCCGCGGTGCGAACTGGGATCCCGAGCACGTCGGGTTCGGTTCCGCGTGCGGCGACGCCAACTCGGTCTGGACGCGGGAAACGCTCGACGCGGGCTGGGGCGACACCTACATCCAGTCGCTTCCGGGGCAGTCTTTCGACATCACCGGTCTCCCGAACGGGACGTACTACATCGAGGTGCGCACGAATCCTGCACGCCGGCTGTACGAGCGCGACACCTCGAACGACGTCGTGCTGCGACGTGTCCGGCTGAGCGGAAGGCCCGGCCACCGATCGGTGCACGTGCCGCCGTGGCACGGCATCGACTCGGAGGGCTCGAGCAGCTCCTGAGCCGGTCCCGATCGGCCGGCGCTCGATCGGACGGGTTTGGCCTGCCGAAGGACGGGTACGGCTCCCGCCGGAGGATCCGCGTGCGCACCGCCCAAGAATCGATCCGGTCTGCGCAACCCGCCGGTGGCCCCGTCATCGCCTCGCCACGCACGGCGAAGACGCTGGGCCGTTTCGCTGCC
>JBJMLP010000053.1:0-2605 GCA_045805245.1 Actinomycetota bacterium
GCATACAGATCGAGCTCCATGCGGAGCGCCACATTGACGCTTCGGAAGCCGCCGCCGACCGGCGTCGACACCGGCCCTTTCAGCGCGACGCCGTTCTTCCGGATCGAGTCGAGCACGTCGGCGGGGAGCGGAGAACCCGAAGTCTCGATGGCCGCGGTGCCCGCCTGGTGCACGTCCCACGAGAACGGAACGCCCGTCGCCTCCAGAACGCGACGCGTCGCGTCAGTGAGCTCGGGGCCAACCCCGTCACCGGGGATCAACGTCACGCCGTAGGTCATGTCGCAGCCTCAGTGCTCGTCGCGGATCGACAACCCTCAGTCCTTGTCGCGGACGGCCGATATTCTCGCAGGGGGAAGGAGAACCGAACGTGCGTGGATGGCGCGTCGCGACCGCGGCTTCTATCCATGTGGTGAAATAGTTGAAGCGCCGTTCAAACGGCCGTTCCGAACCCTCAGGAGGAGGCGTTCCGTTGAGCACGAAGGGCATGCGGGAGGTCGTGGCCGCCGAGACCTCGATCTCCGACATCGACGGAGCGAACGGACGGCTCTGGTACTGCGGATACGACATCCACGATCTGGCCGGAGAGGTGAGCTTCGAGGAGGTCGCATACCTCCTCCATCATCGGGAGCTCCCGACGGCGAGCGAGCTCGAGGAGCTCACCGACTTCCTCTCCGGTGCGCGGGAGGCCTCGCCGTTCCTCACGGAGCTGATGCCGACGCTCGCAGAGAAGACCTCCCCGATGTCGATGCTCCGGACGAGCGTGTCCGCGGCCTCGGCCTACGACCCCGACGGCTGGGAGGAGTCGGACGAGGCGAACCTCCGGAAGGCGTACCGGCTGATCGCGATGGTTCCGACAGTGATCGCGATGTATCACCGGGCCCGCACGAAGCAGGACTTCTTTCCGCCCAACCCGAAGCTCTCTCACGCGGCCAACTTCCTCGCGATGATCCACGGGGAGGAGCCCGAGGAGGAGGACGCGCAGATCCTGGACACGACCCTCGTCCTGTACGCCGATCACACGATGAACGCCTCCACGTTCACGGCTCGCATCATCGCCTCCACCCTCGCCGACATGTTCTCCGCCGTGACGGGCGCGATCGCCGCCTTGAAGGGACCGCTCCACGGCGGGGCGAACGAGGGAGCGATGAAGATGCTGGAGGAGGTCGGGAGCCCGGAGAACGCTCGCGACTACATCCGCGGGAAGCTCGAGCGCCACGAGAAGATCATGGGGTTCGGACATCCCGTCTACAAGACGGAGGACCCGAGGCGCACGCACCTACGGCCGCTGTCGAAGGAGCTCGCCGACCGCAAGGGGGATCCGACGTGGTACGAGCTCTCCGACGCGATCGAGAAGGCCGTGATGGAGGAGAAGGGTCTCTACGCCAACGTCGACTTCTACGCCGCGAGCGTCTACCACTACCTCGGGATCCCCGACGACCTGATGACGCCGATCTTCGCCCTCGCGCGGATGGCGGGCTGGACGGCGCACGTGCGCGAGCAGTACGCCGACAACCGAGTCATCCGTCCCGGGTCGGAGTACGTCGGTCCAAAGGACCGGACGTTCGTGCCGCTCGACCAGCGCGGCTAGACGGTTCCGGGCCGCGGGAGCAGGCCCGCCGCCTCGACCACCCTCGCCACCGCCCGCTGACTGCCGAGCCCCATCACGTGAACGCCTGAGATCCCTTCGACCTCGCGGAGCTTCCGGACGACATCCGCGGTGATCCGGAGTCCCTCCGACTCCTCGTCGTCGGGCCCGGCTCCGTCGAGCGTCGACAAGGTCTCGTCCGGTACGCGGACGCCGGGGAGATGGTCGTTCAGGTAGTGCGCCGATCGAGCGGTGCGGAGCGGAGCGATGCCGGCGATCAAGAAGGCACGCTCGAGGATCCCGCGCGACCGAGCCGTCTCCACCCAGACCCGCATCGCATCGACGTCGTAGGCGATCTGGGTCATCACGAAGCCGGCGCCCGCGTCGACCTTCGCCTCGAGGCGGGCTACGTCGTACCGCTCCGCGAGCGGAGCGTCCGCCACGCCGACGAAGTACGCCGGCGCATCGGGGATCTCCGCGCCGGACAGGAGCCTCCCCTCCGAGCGCATGCCCGATGCCAGCCGGACGAGCTCAAGTGCCGAGAGATCCTTCACCTCGGTCGCGTCGGGGTGATCTCCGACGCCGACGGGATCTCCGGAGAGACAGAGAACGTTCCGGGCTCCGAGCGTCCAGGCGCCGAGGAGCTCGGAGGTCAGCCCGAGTCGGTTCCGATCCCGGACGGTGAGCTGAGCCGTCGGCTCGATGCCGGCGGCCTCGACGAGCGCGATGCCGGCGAGCGGCGACATGTGCGCGGAGGCGGCCGGGTTGTCCGTGACGTTGGCGGCGTCCGCGTACCCGACGAGCTCTCTGGCCTGGGCGCGGACCGCCTCCGCGTCGGCGGAACGTGGCGGAACGACCTCCGCCGTGACCGCGAACTGCCCGGCGCGCAGGATCCGCTCCAGGCGACTCGCGGGGCGGGAGGTGGACGCGGTCGACACGAGCCTCGGTGGGCGCCGCTAGCGGATGCCGGCCGCGGCTTCGGCGGCCGTCACCGTGTTCACCATGAGCATCGCGACCGCC
>JBJMLP010000054.1:0-10622 GCA_045805245.1 Actinomycetota bacterium
ACTGCTCCGCCTTGCGCGCGATGTAGCGCGGGTCGCGCGAGTACATCTCCCCGGTCACCGGGTCGCGAACGAAGCAGTTCATCGCGAGCGTCGAGTGCTGGAGGAACGGGTCGATGAATGCGGAATCGGCGTCGGGGAGCAGGAGCATGTCCGACTCCTGGATCTCCTGGAACCCTCGGATCGAGGAGCCGTCGAAGCCGAAGCCGTCCTCGAAGCTCTCCTCGGTGAGCTGGGACATGGGAACGGAGAAGTGCTGCATCAATCCGGGGAGGTCGCAGAAGCGGAGGTCGACGATCTCGGCGCCGGCCTCCTTCGCGAGAGCGAGGACGTCCTTCGGTGAGGCCATGCGGAACGGCTCCTTCCCCCTGGTCCGCGGCGGACCGAGTCGGCTGGAGCGTATCCGCGGCCCGCGCCGGATTCGTTTCGGCCGCGTTAACTTCGCGTTACGAAGTCGACCTGCCTTCGAACTCCTCGGGCGAGACGTTCGGAAGGAACACGCGGAACGACGCGCCGCCGCCCGAGCGATCCTCCACCCACGCCCGGCCGCCGTGGAGCTCCGCGAAGTGCGCGACGAGGGAGAGGCCGATGCCCACCCCCTGGCCACCGGCCTGACCCTGCCGGAACGGCTCGAAGATCGTGCGCTGCAGACTCTCCGGAACGCCGGGACCGCCGTCTTCGACGCAGATGACGGCCCCGTCGTCGTGCGGCCGGACCGTGATCCACACCGGTGTTCCGGGCGGGGTGTGCTTGGCGGCGTTCAGCACGAGGTTCTCCACCACCCGCTCGATCTGGGCCGGGTCCACGGCGAGGGAGAGCGACTCCCCGCCGACGTGGACGATCCGTCCCTCGAGGCCGTCGCACTCGTCGACGGCGCGTCGCGCGATCTCCAGGAGCTCCACCGTCTGGCGGCGGGGCTCCACCACCCCGCGGTCGAGCCGGTCGAGGTCGAGGAGGTCCCGGATCAGTCGGTTCATCTTGCGGGCGTTCTGTCCGAGGCCCTGGATCAGCACCGCGATGTCCTCAGGCGAGAGGGAGGTTCCGGCCCGCTCGAGCGCGGACGTCGCTCCGAGCAGCGCGGTCAGCGGGTTCCGGAGGTCGTGCGAGACGGCATGGAGCAGCGTGTTCTTCGTCTCGTTCAGGTCGCTGAGTCGCTCGGTCTGCTCCTGTTCGCGCTCCAGAGCTTGGCTGAGCGCATGCTCCGCCTCCTTCGCCTTCGTGATGTCGAACATCACGCCGTGCCAGTTCTGAGTCTCGCCCGCGTCTCCGAGGACGCGGGCCTCGTCATGGATCCACACGACCCTGC
The DNA here is from genome assembly GCA_045805245.1 of Actinomycetota bacterium. Taxonomy (GTDB): domain Bacteria; phylum Actinomycetota; class UBA4738; order UBA4738; family JBJMLN01; genus JBJMLN01. The sequence continues at coordinate 1,304 of JBJMLP010000054.1, forward strand.
CGTCGCGTCGGACGAGCCGGTACTCGCCGACGTAGGGGGCGAGGTCGTGGTTGACCTCCAGGTCTTCGGCCATCACGCGCTCCCGGTCGTCGGGGTGGAGCATCTCGTTCCAGAGCGTGTCGTCGGCGAGCCATTCCTCCGGCGTGTACCCGAGGATCGATTCGACCTGCGGCGAGATGTAGATCGTCGGGTACTCCTCCGCGTCGGGATCGTCGACCACGTCGATGTAGGTGATCGCGGGGATCTGCTCGACGAGCGTCCGGTAGCGGCGCTCGAGCTCGGCGCGCGCCGTCTCCGCCAGCTCGCGCGCGATCACGGCGCCGAGCGTCCCCGCCGCGGCCTTCAGCGCATCGAGCTCGGTGGAGCTCCACTGCCGCTCCGTGACGCAGTCGTCGAAGCCGAGGAAGCCCCACCACTCCCCGCCGACGAAGATCGGGACGAACGCGGTGGCCAAGGTCTGCTCGTCGAGGAGGTCCCGGCGATCGGCTCCGACGAAGTCACTCTGCTTGCCGGCGATCACGCCACCGGAGCCGAGGACGTCGACGTAGTGCTGGTAGTCCGGGACGTAGGGCCACCCGTGGTTGTCCTCGATCTCGATCGTGGAGGAGATGCCGGGCGCACACCATTCGTACGTCTGATCCATCAGGAGGGCGCCGTCGGGAGCCTTCCGGTTCTCGAAGACGTAGACGCGGCTCACGTCCGCGGAGGTGCCGAGGCGAGCGAGGACCTCCTCGATGCTCTCGGTCCAGGAGTCCGCTCGGAGGAAACGCTCCGCCGCGAAGCCGACCGCGCGCAGGACGGCGTCGCGCCGGCGGAGCGCGGCCTCCACGGCCTTGCGCTCCGTCACGTCGAAGAACGCGCCCTGGACGTTGACGCTCCCGTCGGCCTTGCGAACGATGTCGGCGCGATCGTGGAGCCAGACGATGCGGCCGTCGGTCGAGATCACGCGGTACTCCGCGGTCCACGTTCCGTCGCGCGTGAGCGCCCGCCGATAGTCGTCCGCCGCCCACCGGCGATCGGACGGGTGGAGCTGGCGCTCCCAGACGTCGGGATCGGTCATCCACACCTGGACGGGGATCCCGAGCATGTCCTCGATCTGGCGGGAGACGAACTCGGGCGTCGTGACGCCCTCCGACACGGTCTCGGAGTACACGACGGCGGGAAGGCGCTCGAGGAGTTCCTTGTAGGCATCTCCGTCCTCGGCGACCGGAGCGGAGATCGGTCCCTGGACCACGCGCGGGCGCGGGCGTGCGGGAGCGTCCCGAGGGGTGTGCGGCTCCTCGGGCAGGAGGGACTCTGCCGGGCGGTCCGAGCTCGTAGTCACGGGGTTCACTGGGGGCATCGGCGCCTGCCCGGACGCGCTTGACGCAAGACGCCCGAGCGAACCGGAGGAGGCTGCGGATCCCTGCCTAGAAGGAGCGGTCGCCCGATTCCTGATCGGGGTCCGGGTCCGCCACCGCGGCCCGGTAGCCCACCCCGCGCACGGTCTGGATGAGGTGCTCGTGCGCCGGGCCGAGCTTGGAGCGGAGCCTCCGGACGTGGACGTCGACCGTTCGGGTGCCGCCGTAGAAGTCGTAGCCCCACACCTCCCGGAGCAGCGCCGGCCGGGTGAAGACGCGGCCGGGCCTGGAGGCGAGGTATCGAAGCAGCTCGAACTCCTTGAAGGTCAGGTCGAGCGCCGCTCCGGACAGAGTGACCTGGAACGAGCTCTCGTCGAGCGCGAGCGGGCCGAGACGGATCGTGTCCTCTCCCGACGCGCCGGTGCGCTTGCGAAGCATCGCGAGACGCAGCGAGATCTCCGCCGCGGGCGCGCTCGGGAGCAGGATCTCGTCGGCGACCAGCGCCCAGGGAAGACGTTCGAGATCGGTGCGCTCGACGACGGCGATCCGCGGAATGCCGGGGGCGCGGCTCACACTCTCCCGGAGGACGGCGTGCCCCTGCCCGGGATTCTCCGCCGCGTCGGCCAGGAGGAGCTCGGGAGCGACGCTCAGAGCGGTGTCGATCGACGCAACGGAGAGCGGTTCCACCTTGAGGTCGCCCTCCAACGCCGGAAGCGCCGGGAGCACGTCCTCGGCGGCGCGATCGGAGAGGAGCACGAGGGTCGCCATGGGGCTTCCTTCGGAGCCTAGCAGCGGCGCCCTGAGCCGATACGCTCGCGGGATGCCTCGCGTGCGCGTGTTCGCGTCGCTCCGGGACCTGGCGGGAGAGCGGGTCGTCGACGTTCCCGGCGGCAGCGTCGAGGAACTCCTCCGCGCCGCCGGCGACCGCTACGGGGCAGAGTTCGAGTCGATCGCGCGCGTCGGTTCCGTCGTCGTGAACGGAGAGCGCGCCGATCCCCGCGCTGAGGTTTCGGAGGAGGACGACGTCGCGTTCCTGCCGCCCTTCTCGGGCGGCGCCGGAGACCCGGCCTCAGGCAACCAAGACGGTGAGCGGACCCGAGGCGAGTAGGCGGCCCGAACGATCCACGAGCGAGGCGACGAGGATCCCGGAGTCACGCTCCCGCGCCGGGAGGAATGCATCCTCGTACGGAACGCCGGCCGGCGTGTGGCGCGTGACGACGACCGGCCGTGTGTCGCGCGCGGCCCCTGGAAGCCCGACGCCGACGCTCACCATCCGGATCGCGGTGGGGTCCTCGGTCCCCGTCACCACGAGGCTCGCTCCGCGCCTCGTGACGCGCCCGGGAACGAATCCCGAGACGACCGCTGTCGCCTCTCCCGCAGCCGGCGGCAGGTCGGTCCACCGGAACTCCGTCCGGGCCCCCGCTTTCTCCATGAGCTCGTCGAAGCCGGCGAGTCCGGCGAATGCGAGGAGCGAGGGCCGGAGCGCCGATCCGCTCGCCACCCCGATCGACCGCATCCGGAGCGTGGAGCTCCGTCCCGCCGCGGCGGCCGGAACGATCCCGAACGCGGCGGCGCTCGCCGCCGCCGCACCCGCGGCGCTACTCCGGAGGAATCGTCGGCGGGAGATCGGCTCGCGCATCACGGCCGGCTCACCGTCACCGTGCCGGTGCCGGACATCTTCAGCGCGCGAGCCGTTCCGTGGCTGAGGTCGACGTGGTCGCATCCGCAGACGTCCGTCAGCCGAGCCCGCACGGAGCGTCCCGTCGCGCGATTGCTCACCTTCACCCACTGGTTCCGGTTCCACTTCTTGGAGTTCAGGCGATGCGGCACCGCGAGCGTGATGTCCATCGTGTGGAAGATCTCGCCGTTCGCCGTCTGGAAGTTGGGCTGGCATTCGCCGTATCCGTAGACGGTGGCCGTCATGCGGACGGGCGGATAGTTCCAGTCCGTTGCGGCGTGCAGCGTCGGGATCTGGCCGCCGAAGATCGGCCCGGACGGAAGCGGCGGCTGCGCGCCTTTCGAGCAGTTCCACCCGTTGATCGGCTTACGGATGGTGTTGGCCCACGAGAGCGCGATCTTCCACGGCGGGCGGCCGTACCAGTCCATGTCGTCCTTCGCCACGCGCTTGAGCACGACCTCGCCCTGCGACTTGTAGAGGCTCTCGTAGGTCGTGTGTCCCTTCCCGCCGCTGCAGTCGCCGATCGTTTCCTTGCAGTTCCCGCCCTGGCACCAGAGGACGCCCGCCCAGACGACCGCGTAGTCGCCGTCGGGGAGCTTCGTCGGATGGATGAAGTCGAGGTCTGCCGCGGGCTTGGCGAAGACGGAGTTCAGGTTGTGCTTGAGCGTGTTCGCGCCCGCGACGTGGCGGAACTGCGCGACGCTCTGCCATCCGCCGTCGCACGTGCGGCACTGGACGACGTAGTGCGGGTCGTTTCCACGGACGTGGGTCACCCGCGCCGAGTTGGCCACGCACTCGGGTCTCGGCTGTCGCGGATACGGTCCGTGGGTCACGCGGAGGGCCCCCTCAGGCGCTGCGGGTTCGCGGAGTATAGGTCGCGCGTTCGCCGAGAGGGAACGCGCAGGTCAGCGCCGCCGGCCGACGCAGCGGCGGCTCCCTGACACAATGGGCGCTTCATGTTCCGCTTCCAGCGCGCCCTGCTGATCGCCAATCCCGTCGCACGCACCGTTTCTCCCGCGGTCCTCGCCGTCATCGAGAAGGCGCTCGCGGCCGATCTCAAGCTCGACGTCCTGGAGACGCTCGAGCGCGGCCACGCGACCGAGGTCGCGCGCGAGGCCGTGGAGGGTGGAGAGGTCGAGCTCGTCATCGTCTTCTCCGGCGACGGCACGATCAACGAGGTGGTCAACGGGCTGGCCGGAACCGACGTCGCGCTCGGCGTGCTCCCGGGCGGCGCCACGAACATCCTCGTTCGAGCGCTCGGGCTTCCGCTCGATCCCGTGGAAGCGACGGGCCGGCTGATCGATCAGGCGCTCGCCGGCTCCACGCGCCGGATCGGCCTCGGTCGTGCGGACGGGCGATCGTTCGCGATCAACTGCGGCGCCGGGCTCGACGCGGCGGCGATGCAGCGGCTCGACGACGAGTTCCCCGCGACGAAGCGCGCGTACGAGCGCGCGGCGCTCTCCTCCGTCCTTCGGGAGCTGTTCGGCCACTACGCCGGGCGGGAGCCCGATCTGTCGGTCAACGTCGACGGAACGGAACTCTCGCCGGCCGTTTCGGTCATGGTCGGCAGGACCGACCCGTACACCTATTACAAGGAGCACCGACTGCATCTGACGCCGATGGCTTCCCTCGATCACCGCCTCGACGTCTGTTCGATCCGCCGGTTCCGCCGCCGCCGCATGCCCAGGATGGCCTGGCAGGTATTCCGGGGCGGCGGCCACGTGAACGGCCCGGACGTCGACTACGCGCCCGACGCCTCCCGCATCGTCCTCAGCGCCGAGGAGCCGTTCCCCGTCCAGGTGGACGGAGACGTGATCGGCTCACGAAGCTCCCTCGAGGTGGAGTGGATGCCGGAGGCGCTCCGCGTGCTTTCCGAACCGGAGTAGCTACGGAGCCGGCTGCAACTCGATCAACCTCGGCGGCCCTCCCGCTTCGGGATGGAGCCCGCACTCCCACTTCGAGAGGTCGGCCCACCGGCCCGCCCGCTCGTTCTCGCCGGCGAACTGCATCCGCGTGCACGGCGCGCATCCGATCGAGGCGTAGCCGAGGTCGTAGAGCGGATTGTGGGGCAGGTCGTTCGCCCTCAGGTACCGCCACACCTGCTTGCGGCTCCACGTCGCGACCGGGTTGATCTTCACGATCGGCAGACCCGGCTCGAGGTCGTAGCGGTCGACGATCGGCGTGTTCGCTCGCGTCGGAGCGGAGTCCCGTCGGAACGCGGTGACCCACGCGTCGAGGTCGCGGAGGGCGCGGAACATCGGCTGCACCTTGTTGATGTCGCAGCACCGCGCCGGATCGCGCTCGTAGAGGCGGTCACCGAACGCCTCGCGCTGCGACTCCACCGTGAAGTCGCCGACGAGGTCGACCACGTTGAGGTTCAGGCGTTCCGTCAGCTGCTGTTTGAAGGCGAGCGTCTCCGCGAAATGGAAGCCCGTCTGGAGGAACAGGACCGGGATGTCGCGTCGGATCTCCGTCGCCATGTGCATCACGACGGTGCCCTCGGCCTGGAAAGCCGAGGCGACCGCGATCCGGTCGAAGCCCGCCTCCTCGATCGCCCAGCGCAGGATGTCGCGGGGATCGGCCGATGCGAAGCGTTCGTTCGCGGACGTCGCGAGGTCCGTGCCGGGAAGCGTCTGCATTGGGGCCGTCCCCCTCTCGGACGGATCAGGGCCGCGATTATAGAGGCGGCTCGCTCCCCGGCGATACCCCGAAATCCGGGTGGTCAAGCCGGCCCGATGTCCGGTCATGCCCTCGGGCGCAACCGCTATGCTGAGCCCCCGCCCCACGACGAAAGCGAGATCTCACATGCTCGAATCCGATCCAATCGCGCCCCACGGAGGGACGCTCGTCGACCTGCTCGTGCCCGAGCGTGAGCGCGACGCCGCGCGCGAGGGTGCCCGAAACCTCCCGAAGCTCACGGTGAACGAGCGTGAGCTGTCCGATCTGGAGATGCTCGCCGTGGGCGCCCTGTCTCCCCTGACGGGATTCCTCGGAGAGAAGGACTACCGCTCGATCCTCGACACGATGCATCTCGCCGGCGGGCTGCCGTGGACGATCCCCGTCACGCTCTCCCTGACGGAGGAGGACCTGAAGCGCATCGGCGGCGCCGACCAGGTCGCGCTCGTGCCGGCCGAGGGTGCCGAGCCTCTCGCGATCGTCGACGTCGAGGAGACCTTCCGCCGCGACCGGGAGGGGGAGGCGAACGGCGTCTTCGGCACGACGGACGGCGAGCATCCCGGCGTGAAGGCGCTTCACGCCGCTGGCGACTACTGCCTCGCCGGCACCGTGCGCGTGATCGATCTCCCGCCGCACGACGACTTCCGGCAGTACCGGCTCACACCGGCGCAGACGCGCGAGGAGTTCCGCAAGCGCGACTGGCGCCGTGTCGTCGGGTTCCAGACGAGGAACCCCGTCCACCGCGCGCACGAGTACCTTCAGAAGTGCGCGATGGAGATCGTCGACGGGCTCCTTCTCCACCCGCTCGTGGGGCAGACCAAGGGCGACGACGTGCCGGCGGACGTGCGCATGCGTTGCTACGAGGTGCTGTTCGAGAACTACTACCCGAAGGACCGAGCCATGGTCTCGGTGTTCCCGGCGGCGATGCGCTACGCGGGACCGAAGGAGGCGATCTGGCACGCGATCGCCCGCAAGAACTACGGGTGCACGCACTTCATCGTGGGCCGCGACCACGCGGGTGTCGGCAACTACTACGGCACCTACGACGCCCAGAAGATCTTTGAGGAGTTCGAGCCGGATGAGCTCGGCATCACGCCGCTGTTCTTCGAGCACTCCTTCTTCTGCAACCGGTGTGAGGGCATGGGATCGCCGAAGACGTGCCCCCACGGCGACGAGGATCGCGTGATCCTGTCCGGAACGAAGGTGCGGGAGATGCTGCGCGCGGGACAGAAGCCGCCGGTCGAGTTCTCGCGGCCGGAGGTCGCGCAGATCCTGATCGACGCGATGCAGGATTCCGCTTCGTAGCTCGCCGCTACTCCTCGACGAGCTCCTCGGCGAGGAGGCCCATCTCGATGTTGTCGACGTGCCGACCGCCGAGGAACGTTCCTCGCCGCTCGACGCCTTCCTGCCGGAAGCCGACGCTCTCGTAGACGCGCTTCGCCTTCTCGTTCGTGGCGTAGACGTGGAGGCGGATCCGCTGGAGGTTCATGTACCGGAAGGCGAACCGGCACGCCGTCCGGGTGGCGTCGGACCCGTAGCCCTTCCGCCAGTACGGCTTTCCGATCCAGATGCCGAACTCCGCGATGCGGCCTCTGGGATCGATGTCTTCGAGGCCGCAGATGCCGACGGCACGGCGCTCCGCCAACGTCTCGATCGCGAAGACCTCCTGATCCTCGCGTCTCGTCGCCGCCATCCACTCGCGGAATCCCGAGAGGGGCTGTGGCATCGCGAGCTGGAGGCCCGCGAGCACGTCCGGGTCGTCGAACAGCTCGTTGAGCTGCGACGCGTCGGCCGGTTCCCGCGCGCGCAGACGCACGAGCGAGCCCTCGAGGGGAGCGTGTCCCGAGTACGGCGTGGCCATCCACGCAGCATAGAAGGGGTGCGGTCGGGCCACCGACCCGCCATACTGAGACGGAACGCGTACGCCGGTGGAGGAGCGAGCCGTGGCAGAAGAAGGCAAGCGCCGGATGGACCGCATCCTGCGGCCGGAGTATCTCGAGGGACTCGAGGCGCTCTCGCTCGAACAGATCCGCGAACGGCGCGACGAGTGCCTCGCGGAGCGTGAGTACCTCTCCCTGCTGCGCCGCCAGGTCCAGGGCCGGGCGGAGATCCTGAAGGCCGAGCTCGAGCGCCGCGGCGGCGGCGAGGTGGACTCCCAGCCCCTGATCGAGCGGCTGTCCACGATCCTTGCGCCGGAGACATCCCACTCTCCCTCCCGTGGAGAGGCGCTCCGTGTGGCCCTCCCGGACGAGGACATGCTGCAGGCTCGCCGGCGCGCCGAGCGGCTCGTGGCGGACACCGGCCTCTCCGATCCGAGCTCGCTGACCGAGGAGCAGCTCTCCCGCGCCGTCGAGACGCTGGTCGCCGAGGAGCAGGAGGTCTCGGAGAAGCGGGCCGCCGTGATCGCTGCGCACGACCGGCTCCAGGACGAGCTGAAGCGCCGCTACAAGCAGGACATCTCGCAGGTCCTCTCCTAGGCCGGGACCCCCCTCCAAGGCTCGCGAACCCAGAGCTCCGGCGCGTTGCGCCCTTGCCAACGACCTGCCTGGACGAACTCCAAGATGTGGGCAGTTCGGGGGATGCGTCCAGTCCATCGGCCGGAGGCGTCGGCCAGAACGGACCACGCGGAAACCACCCCGGGGTCTTATGGACGCCGGCCCCGTGCGTTGCAAGGCTTAGCGGAGACAATCGCTTCCCTGAAAGGTCGCGCGGCCGCAATGTCAGCGCACGGCGAAACATCCATCGCGATTCCGGATTCACCCGAGGACCTCGCCACGGTCCACGCGCAGCTGATCGTCTTCGCGCGAGAGCTCTCGGAGATGTACCACCTCGAACGTGAGCGGAGCCACGAGCTCGAAGGAGTCCTCCGACACGTCCAGGAGACGTATCTCGCGACGATGAAGACGCTCGCGCAGGTGGTGGAGGCGAAGGATCGCACGACGCGAGGCCATCTCGATCGCGCCCACTCCCTCGGCGTGGAGCTCGCGCGCCGCATCGATCCCGACCTCGCGGAGCGTCCCGAGGTCGGTTACGGGTTCTTCCTCCACGACATCGGCAAGGTCGGGATCCCGGAGGACATCCTCTGCAAGAACGGAGCGCTCTCCGATCCGGAGTGGAGCGTGATGCGCGAGCACCCGGAGATCGGAGCGCAGATCGTCGCGCCGATCCAGTTCCTCGGAGATGCGGTGCAGGTGATCCGCCATCACCACGAGCGCTTCGACGGCAACGGCTATCCGTCGCGCATGCGCGGTGAGGAGATCCCGCTCGCGGCGCGCGTCTTCGCCGTCGCGGACAGCTACGACGCGATGACCAGCGACAGGCCCTACCGCGACGCGATGCCGAAGGACCGCGCCCTCGAGGAGATCTCCGCGGGTGCCGGATCCCAGTTCGACCCCGACGTCGTCGAGGTGTTCCTCGATCTCGCCCGGGAGGAGCCCGCGCTCGCGAGCTGAGCGCATCGGGAACCGCCGAGCTTTTCCGCGAGCCTCGCGTACCCTCTACTCATGGAGCCGGAACCTCCGCGCGGCTCGCTTCCCCGGACGGGAGGCGCCGACAACCCTCGCGTCGCCGTTCTCAGCTTGCACACCTCTCCGCTCGACCAACCCGGAACGGGTGACTCCGGCGG
>JBJMLP010000055.1:0-3263 GCA_045805245.1 Actinomycetota bacterium
ACCTGTCCTGTCCCACGAAGTCACTCGATGTGTCGAATCTCGCCGCGCTCGATGCGACCACGGGCGCGGCCGTGACGTCTTTCCATCCGATGGTCACCGGCACGGACTCGACCGTGTACGCGCTCGCGGTCCTCGGAGGGAAGCTCTTCTTCGGAGGACAGTTCACCGCCGTGGACGGAACGGCCAGGAGGAACTTCGCCGCCGTCGACCCGACGACCGGCGCGCTGGACCCGAACGTCGACGCGGCAGTCGGCCTCAACAACGGCGACAAGATCCGCGGGATGGTGGCCTCCTCGAGCAGGCTGTACGTCGGCGGAGGCTTCGTGCAGATCGACGGCGTCTCCCGCCGGCACCTCGCCGCCTTCGACGCCTCCGGCAACCTCGATCCGACGTGGCGTCCCACGACCGACGGGCAGACGCACACGCTCGCGCTGTCCTGCGACGGCACCTCGGTGATCGCCGGAGGAGGTTTCCGCAACGCGAGCGGGCCCGTAACGACCGCGCAGCCGCGCTTCGGCCTCGCGATGTTCGACGCGACGAGCGGAGCGCTCGACGCATGGGGCCCCGTGCCCGGGCAGCTTCCCGATCACGCTCCTCCCTACGACCTCGCGGTCACGTGCGACCGCCTGTTCGTTGGCACCGGCGGGTCCAACCGCATCTTCGCGCTCGATCTGACCGACGACACCGGGAACCTCCTGTGGATGCTCTCGATGTTCGGGAACGCGCAGGCCGTGGCACTCCGCGGAGATCGGTTGCTCGTCGGTGGGCATTTCGACTGGGTTCCGGACATCCACACGGGCCAGCACGTCACACGCCTGCACTTCTGCGTGCTCAACCTCAACGGAGAGCTCCAGAGCGACTGGGTCCCGTCGTTCCACGGAAAGATCCACACCGGCGTCTGGGACATCCTGGTCACCGGCTCGCAGATCTACGTCGGCGGTGGGTACACGACGGTCTCGAACGACCGGCGGTGGGGGATCGCCAGGTTCACCGACGTCTGAGTTCGGGTTGGCGTTTCCGGCGATCGGGCCGCACACTAGCTGAGTGCGGCGGATCTTCCTCGCTCTCGCGATCGTTCCGGCCCTGATCCTGACGGCCCTACCGGCGTCCGCAGCCGGCCGGACGTACGTCACGTACGACTGCGCGCACGTGAAGACCGAGCCCCGCCAGATCCTGTTCGCCTGTGGGGACGGGGCATTCTTCTCCGATCACCTGCACTGGCGGAAGTGGCACTCCTTCCGCGCCGTCGGGCGGGGCGAGTTCCATCAGAACGATTGCCGGCCCGACTGCGCGAGAGGCACGTTCCACGAGCGCGACGGAAAGATCGTTCTCCACGGCCGGCAGTGGTGTGCGGGCATCCACAAGTCTGTGTTCGCGCATGCTCGGATCACCTTCGACGGCCGCCTCGTCGGCAGACACCGCCAGCGCTTCCGGCTCTTCTGTCCGATGCACTAGACGGTCTAGAGCCCCCAACCGTTGAAGTGACCGTGATGGCCGACGTCCCGAAAGGCGGTCAGCGACGCCACGGAGCTGTCGACCTGATACGCCATCGGATAGCCGTCGTGATGCGTCGGCGCGCTGGTGTAGACGACCGCGTGGACTTGAGGCCACGTCTCGAGCGTCGCTCCCATCCCTCTGATCCAGTTGGCCTTCGCGAGCGGGTTGCCCAGGTGATAGCCGCAGTCGTCCTGCTCGACGCAGCCGACCTCGCCGATGAACAGTGCCTTGCCCGCCGTCTCCGCGAAGCGATGAGCGGGCGCGAAGATCTCCCAGAACGGCTTCCAAGGATGTTTGGAACGTGAGCCGATGCACGGGAAACGGTTGTAGCCGTCGACGCCCAGCATCCGATATTGGCTCGGCAGCCAGGCGCGAGGCCCGCCGTGACCTCCGGCGTACGTGGAGGCCATCAGCGTCACCACCCACGCGAGCTTCGTCGCCCCCGCGCGGACGAAGATGTTCCGCAGGCGTGTGTGTGCGCGCTTGAACTCCGCCGGCGTGCCGCAGTCGGTGTCGTCCTCCGGCTCGTGGTTGAAGCAGATGTACGCCTGACGGTTCCAGTTGCGGAGTCGCACCGCCTGCTCGTGCAGGAACCGGTCGTACCTCCCGGAGGCGATCGCGGCCCAACGCACGGGGTCCCCGTTGTGATGCCGCGCCTTGAACGAGATGTACGGGATCCGGCCGCCGCTCGCGCTCCACCGGATCGAGCTTCCCGGAAGCTCCGCATCGAACGGAAGGTAGTGGCGCGTCACGGCGAGCTTCCGGCCGATCTTCTTCTCGAGGAGCGTGAACGCGTACGGGGGCGTCTTTCCTGCCGGCGGCGAGGCATAGGCCCCCCACAGACAGTGCGCGTCGGTCATGGTCGCCGACGCTTCTCCGGTCCGGCCGAGGATCTCCGGCAGCAGCAGACCGCCCGCCGCGGCGGCGCTCGTCTTCAGCATCTCGCGTCTGTTCATCTCGATCTCTCCCAGTGCCCGCGCAGGGCTCGCTCCGGCATCGGGACGTGCTCGTTCCCGGCCCTGGGGGAAGGGGGATATGTCCGGGAAGCGTTGCCCGTCAGAACTACCGCGGAGACGGTACCAAGGAGCGTCCGCAACGAACGGCCTCCGCCCGGCGACTGCTCCGGGCGGAGGCGGTGGTGTGCTCGGGTGTCAGGCCTCAAGCCTCCGGCTGCTGTTCCTCCGAGAAGTCGAGGGAGACCGAGTTCATGCAGTACCGCTGGCCGGTCGGCGCCGGCCCGTCGTCGAAGACGTGTCCCAGGTGGGAGCCGCACCGACCACAGTTGACCTCCGTCCGGCGCATCCCGTAGCTGTCGTCCTCGACGAGCTCGACGTTCTCGCGGTTGACCGGCTCGGTGAAGCTCGGCCATCCGCTGCCCGACTCGAACTTCGTGTCCGAGGCGAACAGCTCGGCGCCGCACGCGGTGCACCGGTAGAGCCCGTCGCGCTTCTCGAACGCGTACTTGCCCGTGAACGGGCGCTCCGTGCCCTTGAGTCGAAGGACCTCGTACTGCTCGGGGGAGAGCCGGGCGCGCCACTCCTCCTCGGTCCGGGTGATGCGGGTATCCATGGAGATCAGCCTCCGGTATTCGATGTTGTCGGAACGCGGGCGGGCGAGGCGCTAGGAGGGGATCCTGCAGGTCGCCAGGCCGCGCTTCTCCAGGTAGCGCTGGTGGTAGTCCTCGGCCGGGTAGAACTCCTCGGCCGGGGTGATCTCCGTCACGATCGGGCGCGAGAAGTGCTCCTGCGCCCGCGCCTTGGACGCCT
>JBJMLP010000056.1:0-3059 GCA_045805245.1 Actinomycetota bacterium
CTGCGCGAGGCGGCCGAGCAAGCCGGCCACCCGATCGGGATGATCTGGGGATACCGGAGCTACTCCACCCAGGTGTCCGTGTTCGAACACAGCGTCGCCGTTAACGGAGAGCAGCACGCGCTGTCGCACGCCGCGCGGCCGGGCCACTCCGAGCACCAGCTCGGCACCGTCTTCGACTTCAAGACCGAAGGCGCCGCCGACGTCGACAAGACGTGGGAGTCGCAACCGACCGGCCGGTGGATGGCCGAGAACGCGTGGCGGTACGGCTTCGTGATGAGCTACCCACGCGGACGCGAGGATGAGACGTGCTACGGATACGAGCCGTGGCACTATCGCTACTTGGGGTCGGCACTCGCCGCGGCGATCCACCAGAGCGGCGAGACGACGCGGGAGTATCTCTGGACGCACCGGGCGGGAGCCTGAGATGAGCGACCCGCGTCCGCGTCGGTCCCGGCCGCCGCGGATCTGGTTCGGGGCCGCGTTCGCCCTTCTCATCGCGGTCGTCCTGCTCGCGGTTCTCGTCCGGAGCGGGAGCGGCAACGGTTCCACCGAGCCCGCCGGCGCAGCCGGCTCCCCTCCGGAGTCCGCTCCCGGTTCGATACGCGCGAGCGGCGTGCCGACGTCGCCGGCGGGAACGCCGTCCGCGTCCGCGGCGCAGAAGGGCGCGCTCCTGATCCACGGGGCCGGAGACGTGAACGTGGATCCCTCGTACGTCACGTCCTATGCCTCCCAGGGCTACGGCTACGCGTGGTCCGGATTGAACGGGCTCTTCCGCGACGACGACCTCACGGTCGTGAACCTCGAATGCGCGGTCTCGAAGCTCGGAGCCGCCGTTCCGAAGGAGTTCAACTTCCGGGGCGACCCCGCGGCGCTTCCGGAGATGCGCAAAGGCGGCGTCGACGTCGCGAACATGGGCAACAACCACTCCTACGATTTCGGGCCGGACGCCCTCGTCGACACGCGGGCGAACCTGATCCGGGCGGGCATCGCTCCGGTGGGGGCCGGCAAGGATTCCTCTGAGGCCCTGAGTCCCGCGATCCTTCACCGGAACGGATGGACGATCGCGGTCCTGGGCCTCGACGAGGTGGTGGATCCGCCGGAGGCGGTCGCGGGACCGCACACGCCGGGAACGGCGGCCGGGCACGACTTCTCCGCGATGCTCGAGGTCGTGAAGGCGGCGGCCGCGGAGTCGGATCTCGTCGTGATCGACATCCACTGGGGCGTCGAGCTCGACACTCAGCCGCGCGCCTACCAGGTCAAGGAGGGGCACGAGCTGATCGACTCGGGCGCGGACGTGATCTTCGGCGGGCACTCGCACCGCCTCCAACCGCTGGAGATGTACCGAGGAAGGCCGATCTTCTACAGCCTCGGGAACTTCGTCTGGCCGAACTTCTCCGTGGAGGGGTCCCGGACCGGGGTCGCGGAGGTCCGTGTCGATCCGGACGGGAGCATCCGGGCGCGGATCCTGCCCGCCACGATCGAAGCTCCCGGCCATCCGGTCCTCGACCGCGGCTGAGAGCCGGCCGCCTCCCGAACAGGGCCGGCACCGGCGCGGATGGTAGGCTCCGTAGGCATATGGCAGTGACCAAAGAGGACAAGACTCAGCTGATCTCCGAGTACCGGCGAAGCGACAGCGACACCGGTTCGGCGGAGGTGCAGATCGCGGTTCTCACCCGGCGCATCGCCGACCTCACCGAGCATCTGAAGGCCCACAAGAAAGATCATCACTCCCGCCGTGGGCTCCTCCAGATGGTCGGGCGAAGGCGGCGGATGCTGGACTACCTGCGCAGGGAGGACGTCGGGCGATATCGCGAGCTCATCTCGCGGCTGGGTCTCAGGCGATAGGAACGACCGGGCGGCGCGAGCCGCCCTTTCCGCATCTCTCAGGGAGTGATGCCGTAGGAACGAACCGCATCCCGGGCGGGAAGGAACCGGGTCGGTTATCAGTAGCGAGCTCCCGGCGGCGTGTCCGCCCGACGGGAACTCACCACTGAGAACTGGCCCCCTCCCGTCCTCGATCACCGAGTCGCGCGTGGCGGCGCTCGCCGAGCGCGCGAACCATCCATGAGGAGGAAACGCCAGTGGTCACCACACTCACCAAGCGCATCGGCTCGACGGATCTCACGTTCGAGTCGGGCAAGCTCGCGAAGCAGGCCGGCGGCTCCGCCGTCGTCACGCTGGGCGAGACGATGATCCTCGCGGCGTGTACCAGCAGCAAGCCGCGCGAGGGCATCGACTTCTTTCCGCTCACCGTCGACGTCGAGGAGCGCATGTACGCCGCGGGGAAGATCCCCGGCGGCTTCTTCCGCCGCGAGGGCAAGGCCTCGGAGACGGCGACGCTCACCGCGCGGCTGATCGACCGGCCGCTCCGTCCGACGTTCGCGGACGGTTTCCGCGACGAGGTGCACGTGGTCCTGCTCGTGCTCTCCGCGGACCTCGCGAACCCGTACGACGTTCCCGGCATCAACGCGGCGAGCCTCGCGACGATGCTCGCGGGCCTTCCGTTCGACGGACCGGTCGGCGCCGTCCGCGTCGGCAACATCAACGGCGAGTGGGTCGTCAACCCCACGTACCAGCAGCTCGAGGACGCGACGTTCGACGTCGTGGTCGCGGGGCGGCGCAACGACGCCGGAACGATCGACGTCCTGATGATCGAGGGGGAGGCGCCCGACGCGACGCTCCGCCTCGTCGAGGACGGCGCGACGGCGCCAACCGAGGAGATCGTCACGGAGGGACTCGAGGCCGCGAAGCGGGCGATCGGAGAGTCGATCGACGCCCAGCTCGAGTTCCTCTCCAAGGTGCAGGTCGAGAAGAAGCCCTTCGAGCCGAAGCCGCTGTTCTCCGAGGACACCCTCCGCGAGGTCGAAGCCTTCGCGGGCGATCGCATGCGCGAGGCGCTCGTTCCCGGAAAGCACGAGCGGGAGGAAGGACTGAGCGCTCTGAAGGAGGAGCTCAAGGCTCACCTCGAGCAACAGTGGGGCGAGAGCTACGCCGAGCGCGCGTCGGAAGTCTCCGCGGCCTTCAAGCAGCTTCAGAAGACCCTCATGCGACGCCGGGTC
>JBJMLP010000057.1:0-3666 GCA_045805245.1 Actinomycetota bacterium
ACTGGTCTCCAAGGCGAAGGCCGGCCAGTGGCGGTCCTGCCGGCTGGAGGCCGAGCCGCTTCGAGACGTCAGCACCTGGCTCGAGGGGTACCGCCGATTCTGGGAACGTCGGTTCGACCGGCTCGAGGAGCATCTACGAACGACGGGAAGGGAGCTCGACCATGAGTGAGGAGATGCCGTTCGAGGGAGTCACCTCCGCCCACGCCGACGCGGAGGGCGTGACGATCGTTCGCGTCTTCAACGCGTCGCGCCAGGAATTGTTCGACGCCTGGACGAAGCCCGAGCACTTCTCGAGGTGGTTCGGGGAGAACGACTCCGAGATCTCCGCGGAGAACATCTCCATGGACGCGAGGCCCGGCGGCAAGTGGCACGCCACGATGATCCACGGCCCCGAGCGCGTCCACATCCCGTTCCACGGCGAGTTCCTCGAGGTCGACGAGCCGGAGCGCGTCGTGATGACGCTGACGGACCAGAACAACGTGGCGGCGGGACAGTACGAGACCCTGACCGCCGTCTTCACCGACCTCGGCGACGGTCGCACGGAGATGCACTTCACCCAGCGGGGTGGAAACGTCTCCTCCGACGAGTACACGCGCGCGCTGCGAGGCGAGCTCATCTTCTTCGAGCGCCTCGGAGGGCACCTCAAGGCGCGCCACGACCCGCCCGGCGCCTCCGGGCCGCGCGCGGGATCCGGCAGCTCGAGATGAACACGGTCACGTCGAAGGACGGAACGACCATCGCCTACGACCGTGCGGGCAACGGGCCGGCCGTGATCCTCGTCTGCGGAGGCTCCGTCGATCGCACGTCGAACGCGCCGCTCGCGGAGATCCTTTCCGCTCGTTTCACGACCTTCAACTACGACCGTCGCGGCCGTGGAGACAGCGGGGACGCGCAGCCGTACTCGGAGGACCGCGAGATCGAGGACATCGAGGCGGTGCTGGGCGACGCGGGCGGCACCGCATTCCTCTACGGCACGTCATCGGGCGCGGCCCTCGCGCTCGATGCGACGGCGGTGGTCCCCGGCATCGCGAAGCTGGCGCTCTGGGAGCCGCCCTACATCACGAGCGAGTTCGAGCGGTTCCGCCCGCCGCTCGATACCGCCGACACGTATCGGGAACTCGTCGCCGAGGGCCGCCGCGGCGACGCGGCCGAGTTCTTCATGTCGAAGGTCGTCGGCATGCCGGACGAGTCCGTCGCGCAGGCGAAGCAGTCTCCATGGTGGCCGGCGCAGGAGGCCCTCGCGCACACGCTCGCCTACGACGCCGAGATCATGGGCGACTATTCCGTGCCGACGGAGCTCGCGGCGACCGTTGCGACGCCGACGGTCGTGATCGACGGAGGAGCGAGCTTTCCGTTCCTTCACGCCGCGGCCGACACGCTCGCGGAGGCGCTGCCGAACGGGGAGCGCCGGACGCTGGAGGGACAGGAGCACAACGTCGACCCCGCGGCCATCGCTGCCGTGCTCGAGGAGTTCTTCGCGGCCTGAGCACGGATCGTGCCTGATGCGCTCAAGCCTTTCCGTTTGACACCCGACCTCAGGTAGAGTTGCCTGAACAGCGATTCAGCAAAGCGAACCGAGGAGCCGAAGACGGAGTGAAGCCGGGATCCCAGGGTCGCGTCCGGCCCATGCAGATCATCGACGCCGCGGTGCGCGTGATCATGGAGCGTGGTCTCGCCGACACGCGGATCTCCGACATCGCCGAGCGTGCGGGCGTGAGCCCGGCCCTCGTCCTCTACTACTTCGACTCCAAGGACAAGGTCCTGTCCGAGGCGCTGACCTACGCGAACGAGGGCTTCTACCTCCGGATCTCGCGCGACATCCTTCGTCTGCCGAGCGCTCGCGAGCAGCTGATCCGCCTGATCGAACTCTCGACCCCCGGTCTCGACGCGATGGACCACCAGTGGGACGACGAGTACATCCTCTGGCTGGAGCTCTACATCCGCGCGCTCCGCGACCCGGAGATGGCCAAGGATCGCGAGGCCCTCGACCGCCGCTGGCACAGCGTCATCACCGACATCATCCGCAACGGTCAGGAGCAGAAGGAGTTTCCGGAGGGAGATCCGGACGAGGGCGCGCTTCGTCTCCGCGCACTGATGGACGGGATGTCGATCCTGCTGGTGCTCCGCGACACCGACATGACGCCGGAGCGGATGCGCGACGCGTGCATCGACTACGCCGCGCATCTGATCGGGTTCGAGATCCCTGCGCGCGAGCCTGCGAAGTCCTAGCCCGCGAGAACCTGCGTTCCCCGTTTCGCCAGCTGGTCGGCGATGATAGCGCGCTGGATCTCGGACGTTCCTTCCCAGATGCGGTCGACGCGAAGCTCCCGGTAGAACCGTTCCGCCACGTTCTCGCGCATGTAGCCGCGCCCGCCGAAGATCTGCACGGCTCGGTCCGCGACGCGGTTGGCCATCTCGCTCGCGTAGAGCTTCGCCATCGAGCAGTGCGCGTGCTGGATCTTCAGATCCGCGCCTTCATCGATCTCCTGAGCGAGCCGGTAGGTCATGAGTCTGGCGGCGTGGAGCTCCGTCACGGAGTCTGCGAGCATGAACGCAATCGACTGGAACTCGATGATGGGCTCGCCGAACTGGACGCGAGTCTTCGCGAACTCGGTCGCCTCGTCGATCAGGCGCTCCGCGGCTACGCAGCAGCGGGCCGCGATCATCAGCCGCTCGTAGCGGAACCATTAGTAGGTGTAGGCCATGCCGCCGCCCTCCTCACCGACGAGGTTCGCAGACGGAACGCGGACGTCGTTGAACTGCAGGAGAGCGTGCACGTCCTCGTAGGTGTGCATGTACTTCGGGATGCGAACGACCTCGAGGCCGTCCGTGGGGATGTCCACGAAGAACATCGCGTGCTCACCCTCGTGTGCGCCTCCGACGAGCTTCGCCTGGAAGAACAGGTAGTCCGCCTGATTGAACGAGGTGACGTGGAGCTTGCGGCCGTTGAGGACGTAGTCGTCGCCCTCCTTCCTTGCCGTCGACTCGATCGCGTCGACGTCGGAGCCGGCGCCCTCCTCGGTGATCGCGTAGCACTCGGAAAGTTCTCCGCGGACGGTCGGAGCGATCCAGCGGTCGAGCTGCTCTTTGCTCACGACGTCCGGCGCCCACGCCGGCGGCGTGTGGACGACCCAACCGAGCGCGTTCGTGACGCGGCCGATCTGCTCGGAGACGAGCGTCTGCTGGAACATCGTCATCTCCGTGCCGCCGAGCGACCTCGGCATGTTCATCGCGAACAGACCGAGCTCCTGGGCAAGCTCCTTGTGGCGTTTCTTCGTGGCGGAGTCGATCTCACCGCCGTTCATCTCCGCCTCGACCTCGTGCGGGATGAGCTCCTCGTCGACGAACTTCCTGGCCTTCTCCTGGATCTCGCGGTCCTCATCGGTCATCGGATAGGTCACTGCAGTCACCTCCAGACGAGGAGGATAGCGGGGTCGCTGAACGGTCGTTCAGTGAGGTGCCCCTCCGAATGCCACCACCTACGGCTTTCGAGCGTCGATCAGCATCTGACTGCCGCGCACCGCGATATCGCCGTTCGCTTCGATCTCCGCCGCGATTCGCTCGAGCGACGCCTGATCGTTCGCGGGGTCGAAATCGTCCACGGCCCAAGGGACCAGTCGTAGGTAATAGACGATTCCGGCGAGGTCTCGGAAGGTCATCGGGGTG
>JBJMLP010000058.1:0-4690 GCA_045805245.1 Actinomycetota bacterium
ATGTCGGTCGCGGTGGAGATGATGCTTCCGTCGGCGGTCGTGCTCACGATCGGCGGAGCCTGGACGAGCGCCATGTTCCGATGCGGCGGACGGTCCTCCGAGATCCGCTGATGGCCGGTTGCGACGTCCTTGCGCGACTCGAACGTGATCGCCGGATCGCTGCGGCGCATGCCGAGAGGCGTGAAGACGCGCTCGCGTAACAGCTCCCGGATCGATGACCCGGTGACCCGCTCGAGGATCAGCCCGACGAGCTTGTAGGCGTCGTTGGAGTAGAAGTACCGGTCTCCCGGCGCGAAGACGGTGGAGGTGCGCGCGAGCGACTCCACCGCAGGAACCGCGTCGTCGGCGAAATCCATCCCCATGATCAGCCCCGACGTGTGCGTCAGCAGGTGGTGCGTCGAGATCGGCCCGTACTCGGAACGAACCCGGAACCACGGCACGTACTCCGTCACCGGAGCGCGGAGGTCGAGGGTGTCCCATTCCACCTCCTGGAGGGCGATCAGCGCCGCGAACGACTTGGAGATCGACCCGATCTCGAAGCGCGACTCCTCGGCGACCGCTGCGCCGGTGAACGCGTCGGCCTTTCCGACGGGGAGCACACCGAGCAACCGCTCGCGGTCGGTGAGGCCGAGCACCGCTCCCGGTGCGTCGAGGAACGAAGGGAGACTTGCCTCGAGGAACCCCGCGATGCGCTGGAGCGCGGCGTCGAGCTCGGCCACGCCGCTAGGGAAAGAAGAGCTTGAGCTCGCGCTCGGCGGACTCCGGAGAGTCGCTGCCGTGCACGAGGTTCTCCGTGATGATCGTCGCGAGGTCGCCGCGGATCGTTCCGGGAGGCGCGCTCGCGGGATCGGTCGGCCCCATCATCGTCCGCAGCACGGGGATCGCCTGCTCCCCTTCGAGCCGTGCCACGACGACGGGACCGGAGGTGATGAACTCCACGAGCTCCCCGAAGAACGTCTTTTCGCGGTGCTCGCCGTAATGCTCCTCCGCGGTGGAGCGTTCGATGCGGTCCATGCGGAGCTCCGTGACGCGCAGGCCTTTCGCCTCGACGCGCCGGAGGATCTCCCCCGTCAGTCCGCGCCGGACGGCGTCGGGCTTCGCGATCAACAGGGTTGCCTGTTCGGCCATGGTCGTTGCCTCGCAACTAGGAGAGCAGGAGACGGCGGGCTTCGGCGACAGTATAGAGGGAGCCCGTTACGAGGATCGCGTCGTCCTCCTCGGCGTTCGCGCGCGCATCATCGATCGCTTCGGAGAGCGACGACGACGCGGTCACCTCGGAACCTCCGGCGTCTCGAATCGCGCCCGCCAGGACCTCGGGATCGGCGGAGCGAGCGCCCTCGTATCGCGTGGCGACGAACGCTCCGTCGAGCGGCGCGAGCGCGCTCGCGATCCCCCCGACGTCCTTGTCGGCCGACACGGCCACGATCACGAACAGCCGCCGAGCCGTGAACGCCTCCGGGAACGACGACGCGAGCGCGTCCGCCCCGGCCGGGTTGTGAGCGCCGTCGAGCACCACGAGCGGCCGGCGCGAGAGCACCTCGAGCCTCCCGGGCGACTCCGCGTTCCGGAGCCCCCGGCGAACCTCCTCGTGCGACAGCGGCTGGTCGAGGAACGCCTCCATCGCGGCGACGGCGGCGGCGGCGTTCCGCGCCGCGTGCTCGCCGAACAGCGGGATGAACAGATCCTCGTACGCGTCGCGCATGCTCTCGACGCGGATCGCCTGTCCGCCCAGCGCGAGTTTGCGGTCCGCGAGCGAGAACTCACGTCCTTCCAACAGCAGCGACGCCCCGACGTCGGATGCCCGCTTCTCGATGATGGCGTGCACGCTCGGGAGCTGCTCCCGGATCACGCCGACCTTCCCCTGCTTGATGATGTCCGCTTTCTCCGCCGCGATCTCCTCGACGGTGTCGCCGAGCTCCCGATGGTCGAGCGAGATCGGCGTGATGACGGCGACGTCCCCCGCGACGAGATTCGTCGCGTCCCACCGTCCGCCCATGCCGACTTCGAACACCGCGGCCTGGGCCGGCTTGTCGGCGAAATAGAGGAACGCGAGCGCGGTGAGCGTCTCGAAGTAGGTGACCTGCTCGTCCGAATCCTTGTCGACCGTGAGGAGGAACGGCAGCAGGTGCTCGTAGGTGTCCGCGAAGTCCTCCTCGGAGATGGCCTCCCCGCAGACGGAGATGCGCTCCGTGACCGACTCCAGGTGCGGAGAGGTGTAGAGGCCCGTGGACAGCCCGTGCGCGCACGCGATTGCGGTGATCAGCCGCGAGGTCGTCGTCTTCCCGTTCGTCCCGGTGACGTGGATCGTCGGCGATGTGAGCTGAGGGTCGCCGAGGAGCTTCGCGAGCGACGTGATGCGCTCGAGGTCGGGCACCATGCGCTGGGGCTGGCGCCCGTCGAGCTCGGCGAGAGCCTCCGCGAAGCGCACTTAGTCGCCGGACGCGCCGAGCTGGCCGAGCTCCGCGATCAGCCGGCGTTCCTCCTCCTCCAAGCGCACGACGTCCGCGCGCTCGCCCTCCACCACCGCCGGAGGAGCTTTAGAGACGAACCCCTCGTTCGCGAGCTTGCCGCGCTTGCGGGAAAGCTTCTCGCGCGCCTCCTTGAGCTTCTTGCGCTTCACCTCGATCAGCGGCGCGGCGTCGACGCCCTCTGCGACGCGCAGACGCGCCTTCGCGCCGTCGAGGTCCGCGAGGGTGATCTCCGCACGGGTGAGAGCTGCGACGTCGTCGAGATGCGGGCCGAGACGCTCGGCCCACGACCGATCGAGTTCGACGGCCTTGCCGAGGGCCGCCGGCGCGCCGGTCTGGAGCCGGCGGATCTCCGTCACGCCCTCCTGCACGAACGCGAACTCCTGCTCCGCCTCGGGATCCTTCGGCGCGTCGATCGCGAGGGGCCACCGCGCCACGACGATCGACTCCCCGGCGTCGAAGCGCTGCCAGATCTCCTCGGTGACGAACGGCATGATCGGATGCAGCAACCGGAGCGAACGCTCGAGCACCCACGCCAGGACCGAAGCCGCGTCCGCACGCTCCTCCTCGGTCCCGGAGAGGCGCGACTTCTCGAGCTCGAGCGCCCAGTCGCAGAACTCCGACCAGAGGAACCGCTGCAGCGCCTGCGCCGCGTCGGAGAACCGGAAGTCCTCCAACGCGGCGTCGACCTCCTCCACGCAGGCCCCGTGGCGCGAGAGGATCCAGCGCTCGGTGAGCGTCCGACGCTCCCGCGCCGGAAGCGTCGGCTCTCCGCCGGCGTAGGCGTTCAGCACGAGCCGACCCGCGTTCCAGACCTTGTTCGCGAAATGCTGGCCGCCCTCGACCGACTCCTCCGACAGGGGGATGTCTTGCTGGCCCCCGGTCGCGAGTCTCGCGAGCGCGAACCGGAGGGCATCGGCGCCGAACCGGTCGACCATGTCGAGCGGATCGAGCACGTTGCCGACCGACTTGCTCATCTTGCGGCCGTGGGCGTCGCGCACGAGACCGTGGAGCACCACGTTCTCGAACGGGATGTCACCGACGAGGTAGAGACCCGACATGATCATCCGCGCGACCCAGAGGTAGAGGATCTCGTAGCCGGTGACGAGGACGGTCGTCGGATAGAAGGTGTCGAGGTCCTTCGTCGCCTCCGGCCAGCCGAGCGTGGAGAACGGCCACAGCTGGGAGGAGAACCACGTGTCCAGGACGTCCGGGTCCTGTTCCAGCTCGGCGGAGCCACATTCGGCGCACGACGTCGGGTCCTCCACCGCAGCGAACTGGTGCCCGTTCGCGCAGTACCAGACCGGGATCCGGTGCCCCCACCAGAGCTGGCGGGAGATGTTCCAGTCGCGGAGGTTGTCCATCCACGCGAGGTACGGCTTCACCCAGCGGTCCGGAGCGAAGCGGATGCGTCCGTCGGCGACGACCTCCTTCGCGGGCCCCTTCAGACGATCGACGGCGACGAACCACTGTTTGCCCGAGATCCACGGCTCGATCTCCGTGTGGCACCGGTAGCAATGTCCCACCGCGTGGACGTAGGGACGCTCCTCCCGGACGATCAGACCCAGCTCGTCGAGACGCTGCCGAACTCTCGAACGCGTCTCGTAGCGGTCGAGGCCGCGGAACTCCTCCGGCACGGTGTTCGCGAGCGTCGCGTCTCGGTTCAGGATGTTCATCAACGGGAGATCCGCACGCTGCGCGATCTCGAAGTCGTTCGGATCGTGAGCGGGCGTCACCTTCACGGCACCGGTGCCGAACGAGGGATCGACCGCGGCGTCCGCGACGATCGGGATCTCCCGACCGTCGAAGGGATGACGCACGGTCTTGCCCACGAGCGAACGGTACCGGTCATCGTCCGGATGCACCGCGACGCCGGTGTCGCCGAGCATCGTCTCCAGCCGCGTCGTGGCGACGTCGATGGCGGCCGAGCCGTCCGTGAGCGGATAGCGGAACGTCACGAGCTCACCCGCGACGTCCTCGTACTGAACCTCGGAGTCCGAGATGCCGGTTTGATCCTTCGGACACCAGTTGACGAGACGCTCGCCGCGGTAGATCAGGCCGTCCTCGTACATCCGGACGAACGCGACGCGGACGGCCTTCGTCAGGCCGTCGTCCATCGTGAAGCGGAGCCGGCTCCAGTCGCAGGAGACGCCGAGGCGCTTAAGCTGCTCCACGATCCGGTCGCCGTACTGGTCCTTCCATGCCCAGACGCGCTCGATGAA
>JBJMLP010000059.1:0-3399 GCA_045805245.1 Actinomycetota bacterium
GAACGGGCGACACGAACCCGCGGTCGGAAGCAGTCGCTGGGCGAGGTTCGGAGGGTGGGCTTTTCTCGTCTTCGTCCTCGCCCTGCTCTACGTGCCGCTGCTGATCCTGATCCTCTTCTCGTTCAACGACTCGATCGTGATCGCCCTGCCGTTCAAACGATTCACCCTGGAGTGGTACCGCGAGGTGTTCCGAGACCCGCGCGTCCTCGGCGCCCTCGGAAACTCGTTCCTGCTCGCTGCGACCGTGACACCGGTCTGCCTCGTGCTCGGAACCCTGGCAGCGGTGGGGCTCACACGATTCCGGTTCCGGCTGCGCGCAGTCGCGGCCGGCATGATCGCCGCGCCGCTCGTCGTTCCGGACCTGCTGATCGGCGTCGGCGCGCTGCTGCTGTTCATCCGTCTTCACTTCACGCTGTCGCTCCGGAGCATCTTCCTGATGCACGTGGTCGATTTCTTCCCCGTCGTGACGGCGATCGTGTCGGCCCAGCTGTTCCGCTTCGACCGGAGCCTGGAGGAGGCGGCACTCGACCTCGGCGCGACGCGGCGGGAGGTGCTCCGTTACATCATCCTGCCGCTCCTCGGGCCGGCGCTCGGCGCGTCGGCGATCATCGTGTTCAGCTGGTCGTTCAACGACCTGGTCGTGGCCTTCTTCACGGCGGGGTTCCAGACGACGTTCCCGATCTGGGTCTACGCGACGCTCCGGCATGCGGTGAACCTCCCGGTCGTGAACGCGATCGCGTCGATCGTCACGCTCGGGCAGATCGTCATCATCTACGCGGGCTGGAGGCTCGCCCGGCACTTCTCCGCCGCCCGCGCGGACGACCGTGGACAGGCGACCGGGCTGCTGACCCTCGAGGGCCTCGGAGGCGGGCGATGAGCTCGCGCGTCAAGCGAGAGCGCGGAAGCGGGAGCGGCTGGCTTCCGGCCGTCTATCTGGCGGCTCCGATCGCCTGGCTCGTCGCGTTCTTCTTCGCCCCGATGGTCATCCTGCTCGTGGTGAGCTTCCAGAAGGCGGATGTCTTCACCGGTCTGGGCTCGTTCGCCGGGTGGTCGAACTACACGGCGTTCTTCTCCGATCACGCGCAGCTGCGCGTGCTGCTCGGCACGGCGATCATCACGACCGCGTCGATGGCGTTGATGCTCGCGCTGAGTCTGCCGATCGCCTACCTGCTCGCGTTCCGCGTGGGCCGGTGGGAGCTGCCGCTGCTCCTGTTGCTCGTCGTCGCCGACGAGCTGAATCCGCTGATCCGCGTCTACGCGTGGCGGATGCTGCTCGGCCGCGACGGCATCCTGAACTCCTTCTTCGAGCTGGTCGGGCTCGTCCACCACCCGATCGCGATCCTGCTCTTCAGCAAGTTCGCGGTCGTGCTCGTGATGTCGATGGAGTTCCTGACGTACACGATGATCCCGATCTATGCGGCGTTGAAGACGGTGGATCCGAGCCTCCTGGAGGCCGCGAACGACCTCGGGGCGCGGTTCCCGGTCACGCTCCGGAAGGTCCTGATCCCCCTCGCCGCGCCAGGGATCTTCGTCGCGATCATCCTCGTCGGCATCCCGATGCTCACCGAGTTCGTCACGCCGACGCTCGTCGGAGGCACCAGCGCCTACATGATCGGGAACTCGATCGAGGACCAGATCCTGGAGAGCGGCAACTGGGGCGTGGGCGCCGCGATGAGCTTCCTGATGCTCGTGATCTCCGCGGTGCTCGCGCTGGTCGCCTACCGGGTCGGCAAGCTCCACCGCCTGGAGACGGCGGCATGACCTCCGGGGCAACGAGCGTCAGTGTGGAGGACCTCACGAAGCGCTTCGGCGACGTCCTCGCCGTCGATGCCGTCAGCTTCGACGTCGGCGTGAGCGAGTTCTTCTCCCTCCTCGGCCCCAGTGGCTGCGGAAAGACGACCACGCTCCGGATGCTCGCCGGCTTCGAACGGCCGACGGAGGGACGGATCCTTTTGGAGGGACGGGACGCGACGAAGCTCGCGCCGTTCAAACGGAACGCGAACATGGTCTTCCAGAACTACGCCCTGTTCCCGCACATGACGGTCGCGGAGAACGTCGCCTTCGGCCCACAGCGCAAGCGCCTTTCCAAGAAGGAGGTTCGTCTCCGGGCCGGCGAGGCCCTCGAGGCCGTGCGGCTGGACGCTTTCGCGAGCCGCTATCCGAAGGAGCTCTCAGGAGGGCAGCAGCAGCGTGTCGCACTCGCGAGGGCCCTCGCGAACCAGCCGGCGGTCCTGTTGCTCGACGAGCCGCTCGGCGCCCTCGACCTGAAGCTCCGGGAGGGGATGCAGTTCGAGCTGAAACGGATCCAGCAGGACGTCGGCATCAGCTTCGTCTACGTCACGCACGACCAGAACGAGGCGATGACGATGTCGGATCGCATCGCCGTGATGAACCGCGGGCGCGTTGAGCACCTCGGTTCGCCGGAGGAGATCTACCTGCGTCCGTCCTCCCTGTTCGTGGCCGGGTTCATCGGGCAGACGAGCCTGCTTCCCTGCACCGTCGTTCGAACCGGCGCGGACGTGGAGGTGCGCCTTCCGGACGGTTCGTCGACGACTGCGGGCGGTGCCGACGCGCGGTGCGTCGAAGGAGACGAGGCGATCATGGTCCTCCGGCCCGAGCACATGCGTCTGTCGTCGGAGCGACCGGCCGACAAGGCCGTCTCGATGGAGGTGCGCGTCGGGCAGGAGGTGTTCCAGGGGGCGGTGATCCGCTACCGCACGACCGCATCCGACGGGACCTCGCTCTCCGTGATCGCTCCGCTCGACGAACGTCTTCCCACCGACCGCTCGAGCGACGTCGCGTGGATCAGCTGGGATCCCGCGTACGCGTACGTTCTGCCGGCAGACGAGCTCGAGGGGGACGGCGACGCGACCGGCGACGCACTCGTTGAGGAACCCTCACGCGCGCGATAGCGTCGTTGTCGACAGCCGACCAGACGCACTGGAGGCTCGTAGAGCCGACCAGACCGCTGGAGGCCGCGACGGAGACGTCGCGGCCTTTTTTGCTTTTCGGAAGGAGGTTGTCCCCGTGAAGCTCCCCCTCCTGTTCTTCATCGCCACGACGCAGCGACGTCGCGACGTTCGGAACGGACCCCGCGACCGGCACCGCCCCACGACGCGTCGGTAGTCGGTCGCGGCTCGCGACCGGCCGCTCCGAAACCGTTCACGACCCCTCCGTGGACGTCACCCTGCGGGGCGGCCGGTCGCACTCTCGCGCCGTCGCGACGGAAACTCCACGAATCGAACTGCGTGTGGCGTTGAACGATCCACGGCGCCTCCGTAGAATCTCTGCGAGCCGACCAGACACCTGGAGGCCGCGACACAGGTCGCGGCCTCTTTTTCGTTTCCGACGAAGTGAGGAGAGCGATCCCGATGACAACCGGACCGCGGCCGTGAGCGA
>JBJMLP010000060.1:0-5549 GCA_045805245.1 Actinomycetota bacterium
CCTCGAGACGCTCGATGCGATGGGCGTCGAGGAAGCCTCGCGGAGGTTCGCGGCGTCCGCCCGCTGAAGCGGCTCGAGCGTCTGCCCAGCCGGATGTCATGATGGCCGCGGTCGCCATCGTTCCAGGGAGCGGGGGAATGAGCAGAGCCGGCACTGTCGCCGACGACGTCACCGTCGAGGCCCTGACCGAGGACCCCTTTCCGATCTACGCGGAGCTGCGGCGTACCGCTCCCGTCTGCTACATCCCGGCCGTCGACCTCTGGTTCGTCACCCGGTGGCGAGATGTGATCGAGGCTGCGGAGAACCGCGAGCACTTTCCCGCCTCCATGCCGGGCTCTCCTCTCGACCGCACGCTCGGAGGCGCGAACGTCCTCACCGTCGACGGAGCGATGCATGCTCACATGCGCGACCCGATGGAGACGACGCTCCGTCCGAAGGCGGTCGAGGAACGCGCGCCGGAGATCGTTCGTCGGGTTGCGGACGAGCTGATCGACGGGTTCGTCAACCGTGGCGAAGCGGAGCTGATGGGCGCGTTCTGCGAGCCGTTCTCCGTCCTCACGCTCGCGGAGATGATCGGTCTCCGCGACCTCGACGCTGCGACGCTCCAGCGATGGTTCCACGAGCTCGCGACCGGCACCTCGAACTACGAGGGGGACCCCGCGAAGCAGGCGATCGCCGACCGGACGAGCGCCGAGATCGACGAGCGGCTGCGCCCGCTGTTCGCCGAGCTCCTCGAGCGCCCGGACGGGACGATGGTCTCCGACATGCTCCACGCCGAGGCGGGAGATCTGGATGAGCGCATGCAGGCGCTCCTGCCGAGCCTGAAGCTCGCGCTGATCGGAGGGCTCCAGGAGCCCGGACACGGGATGGGCTCCACGATCGCGGGGCTCCTCTCCAACCCCGATCAGGCGGAGGCGCTCCGGGCGGACATGGACGGACTCCTCAAGCGCGCCGTCGACGAGGGCCTCCGGTGGATCTCCCCGATCGGCACGCAGGGACGGGCGGGCGCGGGCGGCGCGTCGCTCGGCGGCGTGGAGATCCCCGACGGCGCGAACGTCGCGCTCATGGTGCAGTCCGCGAACCGGGACGAGGAGGAGTGGGGACCGACCGCCGACATCTTCGACCTCTTCCGCTCGCGGCATCCCCACGCCGCGTTCGGGTTCGGCCCGCACTTCTGTGTCGGGCACTACCTCGCGCGATGGCAGGTCCGGGTCGGCATCCGGCGGCTGCTCGAACGCATCCCGTCGCTGCGTCTCGACGGTGATGTGCGCTTCTCCGGGTGGGAGTACCGCGGACCCTCGCAACTCCCCGTGCGCTGGAACTCGTGACGGACGACGGCTGGATCGACCTCGGCCCGGTCGAGTCCTCGCTCGACGGCCAGATCCTGCACGTGCGTACGGGCGAAGTCGACGTGACCGTCGCTCGCGTGCGAGGCGCCTGGCTCGCGTTCGACGACGAATGCACCCATCACGGGTGCCCGCTCCACGACGGCGTGCTGGAGGACGCGACGATCGAATGCGAGTGCCACGGCTCGATCTTCGACCTGCGAACGGGCGCCGTGCTCCGAGGACCGGCGACGGAGCCGATCCGCGTCCACGCCGCGGAGGTCCGCGACGGCCGCGTCGTCGTGAAGCCGAACCGCTAGCTCTGGAAGACCGGAAAGAAGGCCGCGTTCCACGCTTTGATGAAGTCCGCGCTCTTCCACACGGGGAAATGATGTGTCAGCGACTCCATCTTCTGCGTGGGGAACACGGTCGGGCTGTTCGCCACGGCGGGGTCGTTCAGATCGTCGCGGATGATCTGCTGCGCGGCCGGCACCGGACACACGTAGCCGACGTAGTCCTCGATCTGCGCCTGCCTGTTCGGGTCGAAGACCGAGTCCATGTAGGTCATCGCGTCAAGCGGCGCCTCCGCCGTGTACGGGATCAGCATGTAGTCCGTCCAGAACATCGCTCCCTCTTCGGGGATCACGACCTCGAGCGTGTCGTAGTTCTGGTAGGTCTTCGCGTAGAAGATGTCGCCCGACCACGCCATGGAGATCCAGGTCTCCTCCTGCTTGAGCGCGCGGATATAGGAGGAGTCGTAGTAGCTGCGCACGAGCGGCTTCTGCTGCTGGAGCTTGTCCGCGGCGCGCTTCCAGTCCTCCTCGGTGGAGGTCGCCGGATCGACGCCGATCGCGAGGAGTCCCTGGGCGCCGAGCTCCGAGGCGATGCCCATCATCCCGACCTTGCCCTCGTACTTCGGATCCCAGAGGGCCTCGAGGCTGGTCGGAGGCTCCTTGACGTACTTGGAGTTGTAGCCGATGCAGGTGTACCCGGATTGCCACGCCATCGTGTACTTGTTCTGGGGATCGAACGCGGGGCTGCGTACGAGCTTGCTGGAGTACTGGTAGTAGTTCTTCATCATCGACTGGTCGAGCGGGATCGCGTAGCCGAGCTGCACCATCTCGGTCACCGGCGGGTCGTTGTCGGTGCTCACGATGAGGTCGTAGCCGGTGAAGTTCCCCTCCTGGAGATCGGGTCGGATCTTCGCGAAGAACGCGTTGTTGTCGTTCACGGCCTCGTGGTAGTCGACGTTGATCCCCGTGTCCTTCGCGAACCGGTCGAGCGACGGATGCGTCCCGTGCGTCGTGTCGATGTAGTACGCCCAGTTCGCGAAGCTGAGCTCGTGTTGCAGCTGCTGCTTCTCCCACCAGGCGGACGTGCCGAGGCCCGCGTTCGGCTTCGGGCCACTCGTCGAGGCGCCCTCTGTTCCGCACGCGGCGAGGATCGATGCGAGGCCGAGTGCGCCGGCACCGGCTCCGGCGTCGCGGAGGAACTGCCGCCGCGACATCCGCGGCTGGGTCAGACCGCGCACGAGCGCGGGATCGGGCCGTCGGTCGCTCGTCATCCGGTGCTCCCCTCGTTCGATCGAGCTCGAATCGCGAGCTCAGGCATGGATCTCCTTCAGAACGCGCTCGGTGACCTCCAGCGTGCGGTCCACGTCCTCGTCGGTGTGCTGGGCGGACATCGACCACTCCTCGAACCACGCGCTTCCCATCGGGATCACGCCTCCGTTCAGCATCCCGAACCAGTAGTCGTCCCACTTCGCGAGATCGGAGCGTGCCGCCTCGCGGAAGTTCCGAGGCTGCTCCGTGAGTCCGAGGAAGATGCCTCCGAGCGTCTGCACCTGCACCACGTATGCCGGGATGCCGAGCGACTTCACGATGTCGCGCTGTCCGTCCGCGAGGCGCGTCGCGAGCCTCGTCATCTCCTTGTAGGTGTCAGGGGTCATGACCTTCGTGAGGCAGGCGAGACCGGCCGCCATCCCGAGCGGATTGGCGTTGTAGGTGCCGAAATGGACCATCGGTCCGAGCGGGCTCACCATCTCCATCAGATCGCGTCGGCCGCCGAACGCTCCGACCGGGACCCCGCCGCCGATCGCCTTCGCGAGCGTCACGAGGTCGGCCTTCACGCCCCAGAGCTCCGTCGCGCCACCTGGAGCGATCCGGCAGCCGACCTTCACCTCGTCGAAGATGAGGACGGTCCCCTTCTCCTTCGTGAGCGCGCGGACGCCCTCCAGGTAACCGGGGTCCGGAGGGATCACGCCGCCATTCGTCATCGCGGGCTCCACGATCACGCCGGCGATGTCGCCGTCGAAGCGATCGAACGCCGCGCGCATCTGATCGAGGTCGTTGAACTGCACGACCACCGTGTTCTCCACGCTCGCCGGCAGCAGTCCCGCGGAGTCCGCCGTCGCGTTCGGATGGTCGTCGGGTCCCATCGCGTCCGCCGGCGCGCCGCCGATCGAGAGCAGCAGGTGGTCGGTCCCGCCATGGTACTGGCCCTCGATCTTGACGATCTTCTTTCGGCCGGTCGCCGCCCGCGCGAGGCGGATGACCGTCTGCGTCGCCTCCACGCCCGACTGCGTGAAGCGGATCATGTCGATCACGTCCTCGTAGCGGCGGATGATCTCCTCCGCCAGCTCGGCGGCAAGCGTGGTCGGGAGACCGAACAGGGTTCCGTGCTCCGATTGACGCTTGATCGCCTCCACGATGTGCGGGTTCGCGTGGCCGGCCACCATCGCCGCGTAGCAGAGCGAGTAGTCGATGTACTCGTTGCCGTCGACATCCCAGATCCTCGATCCCCGAGAGTCCCCGATCATCAGCGGATACGGCGGCTTGAACTGGATCGCGCTTCCGACGCCGCCGGGGATCACCTTCGCGGCGCGCTCCCACGCCTCGCGGCTCGCGGGGGTCCTGCGCTGGAACTCCTCCACTCCGAACGTCATCTCGTTCCCTCCGTCTCGTAGAGCTCGGGGCGCCGGGTGCTCCGCATCTCGCTCAGCCCCTCCGTCGCGTTCTCGATCTCCTCCTTGAATCGGACCTTCGCGACGACCGTCGCCGTCGGGGGCGTCTCTCCGGCGTTCGCGCGGGGCGCCTCGGCGCAGGTTTCCCCGAACGGAGACACCACCTTGCTCGCCCCGAGGATCGTGAGATCGCCATTGGTTCCGGCCTGGTTCGTCAACACCCACCACTGGGCGTTCAACAGCGCATTGGCGGGATACAGGCGGTCCCACCATCCGGCGTCGGCCGCCGGATACGCCGCGGGCGAGATGACGAGACGGGCGCCGCGCGCGCCCATCGCTCTCGCGACCTCCGGGAAGTCGCCGTCGAAACAGATGCACAAACCGACGGTGCCGAGCTCGTCGGTCTCCAGCGTCGTCAGGCGGTCGCCCGCGACGAATCCTTTCCGCTCCGCGTCTCCGTAAAGGTGCACCTTGCGGTGGCTCGCGACGAGGTCTCCTCCGCGGGAGAACAGCAGCGACGTGTTGAAGACGCGGTTGCCGTCGAGCTCGGGAACGCTCCCCGCCGCGAGCCAGACGCCGAGCTCACGCGCCGACTCGGCCAGGAGCTTGGTGCGAGGCCCGTCGAGCGGCTCGGCCGCATCAGTGGCGTCTTTCGGCAGCGTGCGCGTGTCGTAGCCGCACGGCCACAGCTCGGGGAGTGCGATCAGATCGCAGCCGGCGCCGGCGAGCTGCTCCAGGAGGCCGATCGCCTGCGCGAGGTTCGCCTCCAGAGCGCCCGGCTCGGAGAGCCACTGCGCGAGCCCGATCGTCAGCTCCTCACGCATCCGCGCCTCCCAACGCCGGCGTCGCGGGAGTGTAGGTCGCGCTTCTCCCGCGTCTCAAGGCAGTCTCATCCAGCGGAACCGCCGCCCTCGTTGCCGGCCGGCTCTCCGCCTACGCCTGCGTCGCGCCGGACGCACTCGAGCACGCG
The DNA here is from genome assembly GCA_045805245.1 of Actinomycetota bacterium. Lineage (GTDB taxonomy): Bacteria > Actinomycetota > UBA4738 > UBA4738 > JBJMLN01 > JBJMLN01. The sequence goes on from JBJMLP010000060.1 coordinate 5,258, forward strand.
CTCGGGCGTGACCGGCAAGCGGGTCGGTCGCGCGCCGACGGCGTCCGCGATCGCGTTCGGGATCGCGCCGATCGGAGGGCCGACCGGCGGCTCCCCGATGCCGCGCGCGCCGAACGGGCCCATACCCTCACCCGACTCCAGAACGACCGTCTCGATGTCGGGCACGTCGGAGGCCGTCGGGATCAGGTACTGGAAGAACCCACCGGTGAGGTTGACCCCGTCCTGCATGACGACCTCCTCGAGCAGGGCCTGTCCGATGCCCTGCACCGCTCCCCCGGCGATCTGTCCCTCC
>JBJMLP010000061.1:0-6359 GCA_045805245.1 Actinomycetota bacterium
CAATCTAACCATACACAACTCAAAACCCATATCATAGCACGGTTCTCCCGGCCGCCCGACGCGACCGCGCACCGGCTGACGGAGTCGCTGTCGTTCGACGTCCGGCTCGCGCCGCAGGACGTGGAGGCGACCGTCGCGCACGTCCGCGCGTTGGAAGCGGCTGAACTTCTCGACGCCGCTGACGCGGAGGCCCTCGAGCACGCGGTGCGCGAGGTCGGGGAGGAGATCGTGAGCGGCACCTTCAACTTCGACCCCTCCGACGAGGACGTGCACTCCGCGATCGAGCGCGGCGTGACGTCGCGGCTCGGTGAGCTCGGGGAGCGGCTCCACGCAGGTCGGAGCCGGAACGACCTCGTCGTCACGGATCTCCGTCTCTGGTCGCTCGCCGCCTCCGCCCGTATCCAAGCGGAGCTCGCCCAGCTGCTGGAGGTCGTGCGCGACCGCGCGCGGGAGGGGATCGACGTGATCCTTCCCGGAACGACGCACGGCAGGCTGGCGCAGCCGGTCACGCTCGGACACCATCTGATGGCGCACGCCTTCGCGCTCCTCCGAGACCTTGAGCGGCTGGAGCAGTGGGCGGAGCGAACGCGGATCTCTCCGCTCGGTGCCGGAGCGATCGCGACCTCCACGCTTCCGCTCGATCCCGCCGCGACGGCGAAGCGATTGGGGCTCTCCGGCGCGTTCGACAACTCGATGGATGCCGTTTCGGACCGCGACTTCGTGATGGAGCTCCTCTCCGTCGCGTCGATCCTCGCGATGCATCTGTCGAGGATCGCGGCCGATCTCATCCGGTGGAGCGACGAGTCGGTGCGGTTCGCCCGGCTCGACGATGCGTTCGCGACCGGATCCAGCATGATGCCGCAGAAGCGGAACCCGGATCCGCTCGAGCTCGTTCGGGCGAAGGCGGCTCGTCCCGCCTCGGCGTTCGCGCGTCTCGCGCAGGTCCTCGATGGATTGCCGCTCGGCTACCACCGCGATCTCCAGGAGGACAAGGAGCCGCTGTTCGATGCCGTCGACTCGGTGGAGACCTCCCTTCCTGCCATCGCCGGCTGTCTCGCCACGGTGACCTTCGACGCCGACGCGATGCGGGCCGCGGCCGGAGCGCCGGAGCTCTACGCGACCGATGTCGCGGAGGCGCTCGTCGCGCAGGGGGTTCCGTTCCGCGAGGCGCACCGCAAGATCGGCGGCCTCCTCCGCCTGCTGGAGGAGGAGGGAAGGACGCTCGGCGACCTTTCGGCGGAGGAGTGGGACGTCGTCGGCCTTCCGGAGGGCGCGCAGCTGCTGGACGCCGAGCACGCCGTGAGCGCGCGCGCGATGCACGGCGGTCCGTCGCACGAGAGCGTCGAGGCTCAGCTCGATACGCTGGAGCGCGCGATCGCCGCCCGGCGGTAGCGAGCCGCTCCGAGCGAGGAGGAGGTCCGAACTCATGCCTGTGCGCGTGATCAGGTCAGACGACGCCGCGTGGGAGGAGGTTCCCCGCCCCGACGGCGACACGGCGCCGCCCGGCGAGGAGTTCGTCGCGTTCCGCTCCGCCGACGCGGCGTTCAGCGCCGGGATGTGGCGCCGCGTCCCCGAGGAGGGGCCGATGGAGCCGCCCTACCACGAGATCGCCTTCATCGTGGAGGGCGAGGTGGAGGTGACCGACGAAGACGGCAACACGCACCGGGCCGGTCCCGGGGACATCCTCATCACGCCGAACGGCACGAAGGCCGTGTGGAGAGCGTTGACTCCGGTCAAGAAGTTCTGGGCCGTGTACAAGCGTGACTGACGCCGTTGAGATCGTCCGAGCGACCGCGGACGACGCCGCGTTCCTCCGCGCGATGTCCTACGAGGCGATGTACTGGGAGCCGGACGTCCCGCGTCCGGGCCTCGTCGCGGGACTCTCGGAGGACCACCTCTCCCGCTACGTGGAGGGATGGGGACGGGCGGGCGACGACGCGGTCATCGCGAGGGACGAGGAGATCCGTCTCGGCGCCGCGTGGTTGCGTCTGTTCTCTGCCGACCGGCAAGGCTACGGGTTCATCGACGAGTCGACGCCGGAGCTCGGCATCGCCGTCGTCGGCGAGCGACGCCGCCGCGGGCTGGGTCGGAAGCTTCTGGACTCCCTGCTCCGGCTCGCGGGGGAAGCGGGCCACGCCACCGTCAGCCTCAGCGTTTCCGAGCGCAACGTGCCGGCGCTCACGCTGTACGAGACCGCCGGCTTCGAGCGGGTGACCCTCGCGGGAGACTCCTGGACGATGCTGCGGCGGCTCTGAGGAGCTACTCCGAGCGCTGAAGGGCGGCGGAGGCCACGAGCCGGTCGGTTTCCTCGTGGCGTCCCTTGCGGCCCTGAAGGAGATAGCCGACGACTGCGAGGATCACGCCGCCGACGAAGATCAGCGTGCCCATCACGAACACCTGCGGCGGTGTGCCCACCTTGGCCGACCCGTAGACCCACAGCGGAAAGGTCGTATCGGTGCCGGCGACGAAGTTCGTGATGACGAAGTCGTCGATCGAGAGCGCGAACGCGAGGAGCGCTCCCGCGAGGATGCCCGGCCAGATGAGGGGAAGCGTGACCTTCTGGAACGTCGTCCACGGGCCGGCGCCGAGATCCTGCGCGGCCTCCTCCATCGAGCGGTCGAATCCCGCGAGGCGCGCACGGACGGTGACGACGACGAATGCGATGTTGAACATCACGTGGGAGATCAGGATCGTGCCGAACCCGCGCGGGATGTTCAGCGTCACGAAGAACGACAGCAGCGCGGCGCCCATCACGATCTCCGGTGCGGCGATGTTGAGGAACATGACCGCGTCGGTCGTCCCCTTGCCACGGTAGCGGTATCGGACGAGCGCGAGCGCGATGGGGGTGCCGAAGATCACCGCGAGGATCGTGCTCAAGACCGCGATCTCCAGCGAAAGGATGAGCGCCTGTGTCAGGTCGCCGATCGAGAAGAGAGCCGCCGGGTGGTACCACTCCCAGGTGAATCCCTGCCACTTCAGAACGACCCGTTCGGCGTTCGTCTTGTTGAACGAGTACATGATCATCAGGGCGATCGGCAGGACGAGGTAGAGCATGCCGAGGGCCGTGTAGGACCGAAGGATCAGCGACGCCCACTTGCGTTTGGGACGTCGCACCCGCGGCGGAGGGGCAACGGCGGGCTCGAGCCGGACGGGAGCGGCGACGGTGCTCAGACGTACTCCTCGATGCTTCGCGTTCCGAGAGCCTTGCCGTAGGCGACGATGCCGACGACGAGCACCAGCATGAGGATCACGGACAGTGCCGAGGCGAGCGGGTAGTTGAAGTTGCCGAGGAACTGGAGCTGGATGATGTTGCCGATCATCGTGTTGTTCGTTCCTCCGAGGATCGAGGCCTCGACGTAGTCCCCGACGCCGGGCACGAACGTCAGGAGGAACGCGGCGAAGATCCCGGGAAGCGACAGCGGCAAGATGACGTGGAGGAATACCCTCACGTTGCTGGAGTACAGGTCACGCGCCGCCTCGATCACGTTCCGGTCGATCTTCTCGAGCGAGACGTAGAGGGGGAGCGCCGTGAACGGGAGGAAGTTGTACGCGATGCCCGAGATGACCGCCGCGCCCGTCGCGAGGATGTGGAAGTCCTGCGGGATGAGGTGCCAGTTCTTCAGCAGGCCGAGGACCGGACCGTCATCGGAGAGGATGAACTGCCAGACGAGCGTCCGGATGATGTAGGAGACGAGGAAGGGGAGGACCAGCAGGAACAACCACGTGTTCTTGTGCCGGCCTCCGTAGAACGCGATGCAGTACGCCATCGGATACGCGACCACGAGCGTGATCAGCGTCGCGATGCCCGCGTATTCGAACGAGCGCCAGAAGTACGTGCCGTAGGTCCTGATCGCCTCCGGATAGATCGCGAAGTTCCACGTCTGGTGGAACACGGGCAGTTGCCCGGTCTGGAGCGACAGGGAGACGACCGTGAAGAACGGCGCGAGGAAGAACACCAGCAACCAGACCCCGCCGGGCGCCGTGAGGAAGTACGGGGCCAGGCGCTTGCCCAGCCGCGTCTTGTGACTGTCTACGACTGGTAGACCGGCTGGAAGACGCTGTTCCAATGTTGGGCGTCCGCGATGTTCTTGTAGTCGTAGTAGTTCCGGGTCTGAGCCCAGATCTCCGAGGTCGGAAAGACGATCGTGCTCTCCGCGACGTTCTTGTCCGGGGCGAGTCCCTCGTAGAAGTTCTTGCCCTCGTCGACGTACTTCTGGAGAACCTGCTGCGCCTCGGGCACCGGTGACAGGTACCAGACCCAGTCATCGATCATCGCCTGCACGAGGGGGTCGTAGACGAAGTCCATGTACGTCATCGCGTCCCTGGGATTGGAGGCCTGCAGCGGGATCATCATGGCGTCCGTCCAGTACATCGCTCCTTCCTTCGGCAGGAAGAACTGGAGCTCCGGGTAGCCGAGGAGCTGCGAGGTCAGGACGTCGCCCGACCAGGCCTGGGAGATCCACGTGTCGCCGTCCTGGAGCTTCGTGATGTATCCCTGCTCGTAGTAGGCGCGGACGATGCCGTCGTCCTTCTGCTGGTCGAGGGTCTGCGCCGCCTTCTCCCAGTCGGCGGGGGTCGACTTCGACGGGTCGACCCCGTTGATCAGAAGCCCGGTGCTCCCGAGCTCCTCCGCGTCCGCGAACATGCCGACCTTCGCCTTGAACTTCGGGTTCCACAGGTCGTTCCAGCTGTGCTCGAGGGTGCTCATGTCGACGTACTTGGTGTTGACGCCGATGCCCGTGAATCCGGACTGCCAGGCCATCGTGTACTTGTTGCCCGGGTCGTACGGCGGGTCTTTCGCCTCCGCGCGCGCGTACTTCCGGAAGTTGGTCATCGCGCTCTGGTCGAGCGGCGTGAGCCAGCCGTTACTGAATAGCTCCAGTTGCTCAAGCGTGCCGGTCGACATGACCATGAGATCCCAGCCGGTGTCCTTGCCCGCCTGGAGCGATGGCTCGATCGTGGCGAAGAACGACGCGTTTTCGTTGATCACCGGCCGGTAGTCGACCTGGATGTCGGTCTGCTTCTGGAAGTAGTCGAGCGACGGATGGGAGCCACCGTTCGCTCCTTGCACGTGATCGATATAGATCGGCCAGTTGGCGAAGTTCAGCGAGCCGGTGGGCTTGGCGTGGTCGTTCCAGTACTCGGTCCAGTCGGTGCCCGCGTTGCCGCTACCGCTGCTGCCGACGCTGCAGGCGTCGAGCAGCGCCGACAGGCCGATGGCCCCTGCGCCCACTCCGGCGCCCCTGAGGAAGCTCCGTCGGGAGAGCCGGGGCCTCGTCAACCCACGTACGAGAGCCGGGTCAAGGTTCGGCGCCCGGTGTTCGTCGCTCATGCTTGCCGTCCTTCGAATCGCGTGCGTCGCCTGGATCGCAACGATCGTAAGTGCGCCTCGGTGGAGCCGCAAGGCGGCGGAGTGTGTGATACGCCGTGAGACATGCCGCAACTGGCTCGATCCGTCGGAAGGACGGCGTCATCTGACGGTATCCGGCGACCGACTTTCGGCCTCGAGGAGCTCGCCGCCTCCCTGTGCGAGCCACCGTTCCGATTGCTTGACGGCGCGCAGGTACATAAAGGTCTCGCCGAGCTCGGCTCCGGGGATCTCTCCGATCGCCTCGCAGAGCCCCAGGAGATGCTCCCGATCGCGGCAGACCACCTCGGCCAGCATGTCCACCGAGCCGGAGCACAGGACCAGATAGGAGATCTCCGGGAACGCGGCGATGCGTTCGGCGATCTCCGTCCGCCCGGCGCCCTTGACGCGGATCGTCACGTTCGCCATCAGGCCGAACCCCAGCTCGATGGGATCCGCGACGGCGACGATCTGGGCGACGCCCCGCCGGAGGAGCCGTTTCGTCCGGTGCCGCACGTTCGCCTCCGAGACGCCGATCGCGCCGGCGATGGCCGTGTAGGAACGACGGCCGTCCTGCTGGAGATGTTCGAGGATCCGGAGGTCGATCGCGTCGACGGGCTTCTGGGAGCGGGGCATGAGTCCTCCTTCGGGGATGAGGGGTTTGCGAGTTTCGCACGGATCAGAACCGATCCACGACGGGTCTCGTCATGGAGCGAGGCCCGAGGTCCGTACGTCGTACCGTCGCGAACCGCTCCGGTCGCGGTGCCCTGCCTGTGCGCGCGGACGGTCCCTAGCACCACCGTCCGATACGCTGGCTCACGTGAGGTTCCGGACCGCGATGGTGCTGTTCGCTCATCCCGACGACGCCGATTTCATGGCCGGTGGAACGGTGGCGCGCTGGGTACGCGAGGGGACGGAGGTGCACTACGTGTGCATCACCGACGGCTCGGCCGGGTCGAACGAGCCCGGCGTGACCCGGCAGGACATGCGTCCGATCCGGCGGCGGCAGCGC
>JBJMLP010000062.1:0-15202 GCA_045805245.1 Actinomycetota bacterium
AGCCCAACATCGTCTTCATCCTCACCGACGACCAGCGCTTCGACGAGGTGTCGAACATGCCCATCGTGGAGAGTGAGCTCGCCGGCAAAGGAACGACGTTCAGCAACGCCTTCGTCTCCAATCCGCTCTGCTGCCCGTCCCGGGCGACCCTCCAGACGGGGCAGTATTCGCACTCGACCAACGTCTACACGAACTCTCCGGAGCACGGCGGCTGGGAGACGTTCCACGGCTCCGGGGACGACCGCTCCACCATCGCCTCGTGGCTGCACTCGGCCGGATACCGCAACGCCCTGATGGGCAAGTACATGAACGGGTACACGGCCGCGAATGCCTCGTTCGTTCCCTCTGGCTGGAACCGTTGGGTCGCGTGGGCCCCTCGCAACCGCGAGGAGGACGGATACTTCGACTATCCCCTGTCGGTCGACGGCGTGGAGCGAGACTACGGAACGGCAGCCGCCGACTACTCGACCGACGTGCTGGCCACCTACGCGAAGACGTTCATCCGCAGAACCCCCGCGGGAAGGCCCCTGTTCCTGTGGTTCGCGACCCGCGCACCCCATGGGGCCGCGACGCCACCTCCGAGGTACGAGAACACGTGCGAGGGGCTCAAGGCGACCCGCTATCCGGACTCGCGCGAGGCCGACGTTTCGGACAAGCCCGAGTACATCCGGTCCCAGCCGCTGCCGGGCATCAATGCCGGAGACGGCCAAGCATTACGCCACTGCCAGTCGCTCCTCGCGGTGGACGATGCGGTGAACGTGATCCTCCGATCGCTCGCGGCGACGGGACGGCTCTCCGACACGATGATCGTCTTCATGTCGGACAACGGTCTGCTCTGGAACGAGCATCGATGGGAGGGGAAGATGGTTCCCTACGAGGAATCGATCCGGGTTCCGTTGATCGTTCGATACGACCCGATCACGGGCCAGGAACCCACGACGGATACACATCTGATCGTCAACACCGACCTCGCCCCGACGTGGGCAGCGCTCGCCGGCGTGGATGCTCCGAATGTCGACGGGATGAGCTTCCTCCCGCTCCTCGACGGGTCCGCCACGTCGTGGCGGTCGGATTTCTTGCTGGAGCACCTTTTCGAGACGCTGTCCCATCCCGTTCCGACCTATTGCGGTGTGCGGAACACGCGATACGTCTACGTGGAATATTCGACGGGAGAAGAGGAGCTCTACGACCTGTCGGCCGACCCGTTCGAGCTGAACAACCTCGCGGGATCGCAAGATCCTCAAGACATGCAGATCCGTTCGGCGATGCACTCGCGCCTCCTCGAGCTGTGTTCTCCCCCGCCGCCCGGCTTCACTCCGTGACCGAGGGCCCACGCGGTGGGCTCCGAGCGCCTGTGCTTGACCGATCTTCGGAGAGGTGGATAGGGTCGCCCGTTGCCTCATACTGCAATCGAATGACGATTCGGGGGAGCGTCGGATGGCGGGGTCGAGGAGTCGCGCACACCCAAAGAGGATGCTCCGACCGGCGCTCTCGTCCGGCCGCTCGCGGCGGTCGGCCCTGAACCGGTCCAAACGATCGGGCGCCGTCGTTGCCTGTCTGCTCATCCTCGGCCTCACGCCGTCGCTCGCCCAAGCGGGAACGCCCTCGATCACCTCGATGTGGCCTCGGAAGGGCCCGGTCGGTCGTGGCGTCTTCATCAAGGGCGCCGGGTTCGCGAACGCGACGGACGTCGAGTTCAACGGCAAACCGGCAACGTTCGCGATCCGCTCCGACAACCGCATCCGTGCGGTCGTCCCCAGCGGGGCCACGGCCGGGCCGGTCACGATCACGGCCGAAGGCTCCACGGCCTCGAGTCCTCAACCCTTCGTCGTTCAGCCGAACATCGTTCTCATCCTCACGGATGACCAGCGCTTCGATGAGCTCGATCACATGCCGATCGTCCAGAGCCAGCTGATCGACAAGGGCACCAAGTTCTCGAACGGTTACGTCGTGAATCCCCTGTGCTGCCCGAGCCGAACGACGATCCTGACGGGAAAGTACTCGCACGGGACCGACGTCTACAGCAACATCCCGCCGCACGGCGGATTCCAGACGTTCGTGACGACCAACCACGAGGACCGGTCCACGATCGCGACCTGGCTCCAGAAGGCCGGCTACGACACGGGGATCGTGGGCAAGTACCTGAACGGATACACCGCCGGGAAGACCGCGTACGTCTCCCCCGGGTGGAACACGTGGGACGTCCTCGCGAATCCGGGAGCGGACGGCGGCTACTTCAACGAGACGATGAGCTTGAACGGGGTGAGCAAGGCCTACGGCTCCGCGCCCGCGGACTACTCCACCGACGTCCTCAGCGGCTACGCATCTGATTTCATCGAGTCCGCACCGCCGGACCAGCCACTGTTCCTCTACTTCGCCCCGAAGGCGGCGCATCCTCCGGCGACGCCACCTCCGCGGTACGCCGACTCTCTCACCGACATCGCCCCGCTCCGGCCTCCCAGCTACAACGAGGCCGACGTCTCCGACAAGCCCGCCTACATCCAGGCGGTGCCGCCGGGAGGCTCTTGGGCGCAGGGACAGGACAACCTGCGTCTGCACCAGTACCAGTCATTGCTCGCGGTCGACGACGCCGTCGGCAACATCGTGAACGCGCTCTCCGCGTCCGGGCGCCTTCAGGATACGCTGATCGTGTTCGCGTCGGACAACGGGCTCAGCCTCGGTGAACACCGGTGGACGAACAAGAAGGCCCCGTACGAAGAGGACATCCGGGTCCCGGTGATCGCGCGCTACGACGCGCTTCTGCACCAGACGGCGTCGGTCGATAACCGGTTCGTCCTGAACCTCGACTTCGCTCCGACGTTCGCGGCCGCCGGCGGAACGACCGCGCCGAACGCGGAGGGAGTAAGCATCCTTCCTCTGCTCGACGGCTCAGCGACCAGCTGGCGCTCGGACTTCCTCGTCGAGCACGCGGACACGCGCGCCGTGACCGTACCGACCTACTGCGCCGTGCACGACGAGCAATACATGTACGTGGACTATTCGACCGGCGAGGAGGAGCTCTACGACCTCTCGGCCGACCCGTACGAGCTCCAGAATCAAGCCTCGAATCCGGATGCGCCGTATCCGGACGTCAAGGCAGCCATGCACGCGAGACTGCTCCAGCTGTGCTCGCCTCCGCCGCCGGGCTTCGCTCCGTGATCCGGCTCACGTTGCCGGAGAGAACGCGATGAGCTGGACCGGACCGGGAGGTCGGTGAAGCTCGTTCCGTCGCCTCCGTTCACGAGGAACAGATCGGGCGCGTTCCCGAGGCGGCAGGGACCGACACGGCTTGGGGAGGTGGTGTTGCGTCTGGTAGCATCCCCTCCTGCTCGGACCGCAGGCTCCAACCCGTGGGGAGATGGTGCGGTTGATCACACGCCGACAGTTCATGCGCTATTCGGCCTCGGCGGCCGGTGCTCTCGTCGCTTCCCAGAGCTTCCATCTAGCTGACGCAGCTGCAGCACAGCCAGCTTGTAGATGGGGAGCGTTCGTCCAGCCAGCAGACCCGGTCGACCCTTTGGACCCGCTCGCAACCACCAAGGCATTCGAGACGGTGATCGGCAGGCGGCTCGGCATGACGCGTCACTATCTCCGCTGGGACTACCGGCCGATCCCGAGCGACGCGATGACGCAGAGCGCGACGGGACATCGGGTTCCGTTCATGGACTGGAGGCCGCAGAAGCAGGCCGACGACAGTTTCATCACCTGGGGCGACATCGCGAACGGCCTCCACGACGCGGAGATCGATGCCGTGGGAACGTCGCTCGCCAGCTGGAACAAGACCGCGTACTTCACGTTCAACCACGAGCCGGAGAACGACGCGGTCCATTGCGGAACGGCGTCGGACTACAAGGCCGCGTATGCGCGCATCAAGCAGCGATTCGCCGCGGCCGGAGCGACGAAGCTGAAGTACGTCTGCACTCTGGTTCAGGGCACCTTCAAGGGATTGAATGGCGGACCGGACGTCTGGTTCCCGAACGGCGCGCAGTACGTCGGGGCGGATGGCTACAACCGCAGCAAGTGCAGCGGGGGGTGGAAGACCTTCGAGACCCTCTTCACCGAGGCGCACACCTACGCCGTGAGTCGCGGACGGAACATGGTGATCGAGGAGTTCGGATGCGTCGAGAACGCCGATCCCTGCGGCGACGTCACCACGACCGAAACGAAGGCGAAGTGGTTCACGCAGGCTGCCGCCACGATCAAGGGATGGCCCGAGATCAAGGCCGTCATCTACACGAACGTCCTTGCCTCGTATCGGACCTACCAGGACACCATCGACTTCAGGATCAAGTCCTCGACCGCCGCCAAGAACGCCTACATCGCGGTCGGACAGGATCCCTACATCATCGCAACCTGACGGGAGGCGTCTCCCTCAGCTCGGCTCAGGGTCGCTCGGCTCGTTCGAAGGTTGCGCGGCGGAGACCGTCGCGGGCGTTCGTCTCCACGGCCGCCGCCAGTGTCTCGCCTGTCCTGCCTGCGCGGCGTCCGCTTTCTGAACCTCCTCGATGCGGTCGGACACGTAGAGCTCCCGAGCGACGATCTTGATCACTGCGGCCACAGGAAGGGAGAGCAGCGCACCGACGAACCCTGCGAGGCTCCCGCCGACGAGCAGGGCGACGATCACGGCCGCCGGGGAGAGGTCGACGGCGTGCTTCATGACCCGCGGCGCGATCACGTAGTTCTCGAGTTGCTGGTAGACGATGAACAGCACGAGCGTCCCGACGAACTGCGGGAAGCCGACGAACGCCGCGACGACGAGGGCCGGAATCGCGCCGAGGTACGCGCCCACGGCCGGGATCAGGTCGGCGATGCCGACCCAGACGCCCAGCACCGCGGCATAAGGGACGCCGAGGAGCAGCAGCCCGACGACGGACACGGCCCCGGCGATCACGCTCACCACCAGGTTCCCCATCACGTAGCCGCCGATCCGCGTCGTCGACTCCTCCAGGATGCGCTGGAAGTTTTCTCGGTGATCCCGCTTCATCAAGCGGGCAACCGCGCGCCGGATCTGCGGCAACGCCGTGGAGAAGTACGCCGTCAGGATGAACACCGTCACGGTGTTGAACACCAGCGCGGTGAAGCTCTTCGCGACGGCGAACGCCGTCGTCGGCAGCTGCGAGCTCAGGCTCCGGAGCTTCCCCATCAGGTCGAACTGGTCGTCCAGCTGCGCCAGGACTCCGTTGCCGCGTTGCGCGCGCGTGAGGTAGCCGGGGGCGGCGTCGACGAGACCTGCGAGCTGTTTGATGATGATCGGGATCACGATCGCGAGGAACCCTCCGATCACGACGATCGCGGCGAGGAAGATGAACGCGACCGCCCATCCGCGGCGGGTGCCTCTCCGCTCCATCCACGAGACCGCCGGCTGAAGGCCGATGGCGAGCACGAGGGAGGCGAGAACGAGCAGGATGACGTTCGAGACGGCTGCAACGCCTCTCGCCAGCACGAACACGACGAGGAGGCCGGCAGCGACCTTCATCCAATAGGAGACGGGAGGCCAGCGGTCCGTCCACGGCTCGCGGCGCTCGGGCGCGTTCGGCGTCGGCTCCAGCGCCTGCGGCGACGTTTCGGGCACGGATGGACGCGAAGCCGGGCTCGGTGCCTGCATGGGGATCCCCTCCTGACCGCCTCTTTTACCCGCGCGAGGGCCGGCCGAAGCCCGTGCCTGGAACGGAACTCCCGGCCGGCTTCCGTAGACTTGAGAGAGACGCGCCAGCAACGCGCGCGCACGACCCGCAGGAGGCGACACTCCCGAGACGATGAAGCCCCTCGACCGCTCGGATTTCGGGCCCAACGTCTGGCTGATCGACGAGATCTACCGCCGGTACCTCGCGAGCCCGGCATCGGTGAGCGAGGTCTGGCGAGACTTCTTCGAGGGATATCGTCCTCGGGGCGCGAACGGCTCCGCGTCGTCGAACGGCTCAGCCGCGAGCGGGTCGACGGCGGAGGAAACGACGACCGACGGCGGCGCAGCCAACGGGCAGGGCCCCGCCGCTGCCCCTTCACCTGCCGGCGTGCCCGCGCCGCAGTCCGACGTCGCTGAGCGAGGACCGCAGACCGACGGCCCGGAAGGCGCGACCTCGATGACGGGCGCCGCCGCCGCGATCGCCAGGCACATGGAGACGAGCCTGACCGTTCCGACGGCCACCTCCGTCCGGACCGTCCCGGCGAAGCTCCTCGAGGTGAACCGCGACGTCCTCAATCGCTATCTCGCCTCCCAGAGCGGCGGGAAGGTGAGCTTCACGCATCTGATCGCCTGGGCGGTCGTGCGAGCCCTCGCGGTCTCCCCCGCGATGAGCCGCGCCTACGCGGAGGTCAACGGCCGGCCGGGCGTGATCCAGCGGGAGCATCTCAACCTCGGCCTCGCCGTCGATCTCAAGCGCGAGGACGGCTCACGAACGCTCGTCGTGCCGAACATCCGGAACGCCGACACGCTCGACTTCGCCGCCTTCCTCGCGGCCTACGAGTCGCTGATCCACCGGGTGAACGAGAACCGCCTCGCTCCCGACGACATGACGGGTACGACCGTCACGATCACGAACCCCGGCATGATCGGCACGGTGCAGTCCGTGCCGCGGCTGATGAGCGGCCAGTCCGCGATCGTCGGCGTGGGAGCGATCGCCTATCCGGCGGAGTACTCGGGCGCCGATCCGTCGACGCTCGCCGAGATCGGCGTCAGCAAGGTCGTGACGCTGACGAACACCTACGACCACCGGGTGATCCAGGGCGCCGAGAGCGGAGAGTTCCTCCGAGCCGTTCAGGAGCTCCTCCTCGGGTCGGAGGGTTTCTACGACGAGGTGTTCCGCAGCCTGCGGGTTCCGTATCAGCCCGTTCGGTGGCGGACCGACGTGAATCCGGCGCGCGACACGACCCGCGCCACGGAGAAGGAGGCGCGCGCCCTCCAGCTCATCAACCAGTACCGCGTTCGCGGTCATCTGATCGCCGACCTCGACCCGCTCGGCGCGAAGGAGCCGAACATGCACCCGGAGCTCGATCCGGGAACCTACGGCTTCAGCATCTGGGACCTCGACCGGGAGTTCGTGACGGGCGGCCTGGCCGGCAAGCGCCGCCTCAGGCTCTCGGAGATCCTGAACGTCCTGCGTGACGCGTACTGCGGAACCGCGAGCGTGGAGTACATGCACATCTCCGAGCCGCAGGAGAAGCGCTGGATCCAGGATCGCGTGGAGGGCGTTTCGCAGACGCTCTCCGACGAGGACCGCCGCCGGATCCTGACGAAGCTGAACGAGGCGGAGGCCTTCGAGCGGTTCCTCCACAAGAAGTACGTAGGGCACCGGCGGTACTCCCTCGAGGGTGCGGAGAGCCTGATCCCGATCCTGGACGCGATCCTGAACGACGCGGCGGACGCGGACATGACCGACGTCGTGATCGGCATGTCCCACCGGGGCCGGCTGAACGTGCTCGCCAACACCATCGGAAAGAGCTACCGCCAGATCTTCCGAGAGTTCGAAGGAGACCTCGACCCCACGCAGGTGCAGGGCTCGGGCGACGTGAAGTACCACATCGGCGCGAAGGGGAAGCACGTCGCGCCCGACGGAAAGGACATCTCGGTCTCCGTCGCCTCCAACCCGAGCCACCTGGAGTCGGTCGACCCGGTCGTGGAGGGCATGGTCCGCGCGAAGCAGGACCTCCTCGATCGCGGTTCGGAAGCCCCCGTGCTTCCGCTGCTGATCCACGGAGAAGCCGCGTTCGCCGGACAGGGCATCGTGGCGGAGACGCTCAACATGTCGCAGCTCTCTGGCTATCGAACCGGCGGCACCGTGCACGTGATCATCAACAACCAGCTCGGCTTCACGACGGTCCCTTCGGCCGGCCGCTCCAGCACGTACGCGAGCGACGTCGCGAAGATGGTGCAGGCGCCGATCTTCCACGTGAACGGAGACGACCCCGAGGCGTGCGTGCGGGTGGCCCGTCTCGCGCTCCAGTTCCGGGAGGCGTTCAAGAAAGACGTCGTCATCGACATGTGGTGCTACCGCCGGTGGGGACACAACGAGGGCGACGAACCGGCGTTCACGCAGCCGCTGATGTACGCGAGCATCGAGCAGCTCCGCTCCGTGCGGAAGCGATACACGGAGAAGCTCGTGAACCGCGGCGATCTCTCCGTCGAGGAGGCGGAGCGGTGGCTCGAAAGCTTCTCCGAGCGACTGCGCCAAGCGTTCGAGGAGACGCGGAACGCCCCCGAGCGCGTGAACCCCGTCGAGCAACAGGAGCCCGCGGCGGTCGGTCCCGCGGAGCCGCGTTCGTACGGGGTCGCCCGCGCGGAGCTCCAGACGGTCCTCGACGCGGTGACGACCGTGCCGGACGGGTTCCATCTCCATCCCAAGCTCGCCCGCTGGCTGGACGAGCGGCGCGGCGCCCTCGAGCTCGACGAGATCGATTGGTCCCTCGCGGAGACGCTCGCGTTCGGGTCCCTGCTGAAGGAGCTCGTTCCGATCCGTCTCTCGGGACAGGACTCCCGGCGTGGAACGTTCAGCCAGCGCCACGCGGTGCTGATGGACCAGGAGACGGGAACGGAGTATCTGCCCCTCGCCCACGTCGCGGACCCTCAGGGAAAGGCGTTCGTCTACGACAGCCTGCTCTCCGAGCTCGCGGCGCTCGCCTTCGAGTACGGCTACTCCGTCGCCGATCGGAACACGCTCGTGATGTGGGAGGCGCAGTTCGGCGACTTCATCAACGGCGCGCAGGTCATCGTGGATCAGTACATCGTCGCCGCGGAGGACAAGTGGGGCCAAAGGAGCGGGCTCGTGCTGCTCCTCCCCCACGGCTTCGAAGGCCAGGGCCCCGAACACTCCAGCGCCCGGATCGAGCGGTTCCTCGATCTCTGCGCGGAGGACAACATCGAGGTCGTCGTTCCCTCCACGCCGTCGCAGTACTTCAGCCTGCTGAGGCGACAGGCGCTGCGCGAGGTCCGCAAGCCTCTCGCCGTCATGACGCCCAAGTCGCTCCTCCGGCTGCCGAGCGCCCGGAGCCGCACCCAGGAGCTCGTCGAGGGCGTCTTCCGTCCCGTCCTCACGACGTGGGAGCCGAAGAAGGAACGACCGGGCGGGGCCGGAACGCCACCCGCGCGGATCCTCCTCTCCTCCGGAAAGATGGCCTACGACCTCGAGCGCCGGCGCGAGGAGGCCGGGGTGGAGGACGTCGCGATCCTGCGGCTGGAGCAGCTGTATCCGTTCCCGGTGGAGGCGCTTCGCGAGGCGCTCGCGCCGTTCGGCGACGCGCCGGTCGTCTGGGTGCAGGAGGAGCCGGAGAACATGGGCGCCAAGCGCTTCGTGATCCGCCACCTGCGTCGCGAGCTCGGCATCGAAGCCGACGCGATCGCCCGCCCGGAGAGCGCGAGTCCCGCCACCGGCAGCATGAAGGTGCACCAGCAGGAGCAGGAGCGCCTCCTCGAAGCCGCGCTCCGCCCCTCGTGAGCGGCGAGCGGATCGAGCGTGACGCGCTCGGCGAGGTGCGCGTTCCCGCGGAGGCCTACTACGGCGCCGAGACCGTCCGTGCGGTGGAGAACTTCAAGATCTCGGGACGCAAGCCGCGGCCGGAGCTGATCCGCGCGCTCGCCGAGGTGAAGGTCGCGGCCGCCCGCGCGAACAGAGCGGTCGGCGCGCTGCCCGCGGACGTCGCCGACGCGATCGCGCGCTCGGCGGAGGAAGTCGCCGGGGGCGAACTCGCGGAGGAGTTCCTCGTCGATCCGTACCAGGCCGGCGCCGGAACCTCCACGCACATGAACGTCAACGAGGTCGTCGCGAACCGGGCAGAGGAGCTGCTCGGTGGCTCCGAGGGCAAAGCACCCGAGCGGGGATCGCACGACCGCGTTCATCCGAACGACCACGTGAACGCCGGACAGTCCTCCAACGACGTCTTCCCGACGGCCGTCCGCATCGCGGTACTGGAGCAGCTCCCGCCCGTCCTCGAGGCGCTCGATGAGCTGATCGATGCCTTCGAGGAGCGCGCGGCGGCGTTCGCAGACGTCGTCAAGGCGGGACGGACACACCTCCAGGACGCCCTGCCGGTCACGCTCGGCTCGGAGTTCGGTGCGTACGCGGAGATGCTCCGGCGTGCGCGGCAGCGCGTCGTCTCCACCGCGGAGGAACGGCTCGCCCGCGTTCCCCTCGGCGGCACCGCGATCGGCACCGGCTTCGGGGCGGCTCCCGGCTACCGGGAACGCGCCCTGGAGGAGCTCCGCGCGGTGACGGGCCTTCCGCTCACCGGCGCGGAGAACCTCCTCGAGGCGGTTCGCAACCTGGGCGATCTCGGCGACTTCGCGGGCGCGCTCAAGTCCTTGGCGGTCGCGGTGACGCAGATCTGCAACGACCTCCGGATGCTCTCGATGGGGCCGCGGACGGGGCTCGCGGAGTTCTCCCTCCCCGAGGTGCAGCCAGGCTCCTCGATCATGCCGGGCAAGGTGAACCCTTCGATCGTCGAGATGGTCAACATGGTCTGTCTTCGCGTGATCGGCGCGGAGCAGACCGTCTCCCTCGCGGTCGCGGCAGGGCAGCTCGACATGAGCGTGATGACTCCGCTGATCGCCGACGAGCTCCTCGAGGTGGAGACCCTCCTCGCGAACGGACTGCGAACCCTCGCGGAGCGCTGCGTCGCCGGCATCGAAGCGAACGTGGAGCGCGACCGCGGATACGCGGAAGCGTCCCTCGCCATGGCGACCGCGCTCCGGCCCGCCCTCGGCTACGACCGCGCCGCCGAGCTCGCGATGGAGGCCCACCGCACCGGCAAAACGCTGCGGGAAGTCGTGGAATCCTCTGGTGCGCTGGAAGGCGACGACGCGAAGGAGATCCTCGATCCCGGTCGCTCGACCGGGATCTGAGCGCTCAGCGGTCGATCTCGAACCAGACGCAGGTGCCTCCGTCGGCGTCGACGCCCCAGCGATCGGCGAGCTCCTCCACGAGATACAGCCCCCAGCCCGACTCCTGCGAGATCCGAAGATCCGGGATCGACGGAGCGAACCCCGGCCCCGGGTCGGAGACCTCGACGCGAACGAGCTTCGGCGTCGTCTCGATGTGGAGCGAGATCCTCGATCGCTCGTCCAGCCCCGCGTGACGGACGCTGTTCGTGACGAGTTCGCTGACGAGGAGCCGGAGGTTGTTCAAGAGCGCGTCGTCGCCAGACATCCGGTCGACCGCCGCCCGGGCCTCGGAGATCGCATCGGGCGCCGCGCGGAGCTCGACGTCGATCGGCACCGGCGCACCGCCCTTCGCTTGCCCGGTCGAGGTCACGGAGTTCCTCCGGGCGGCGTCACGAGCCATCTCCCCGCACCTCCGCCGGATCGGAGACGAAGTCGAGCCGGCGGTCGAGCAGCGCCAGGCGGAACACACGATGAACGGCCTCGGGCCCCTCGACCACGGCAACCCGCCATCCGTCGCGACGCGCTCGCTTATCGGCGGAGATGATCACCCGCAAGCCCGTGGAGTCCATGAAGCGGAGTCCGCGGAGGTCGAACACGACCACCTTCGGGCTCTCCGCCTCCACCTCTCGGAGACGGTCCTCCATGACCGTGAACGATGCGATGTCGAGCTCCCCCTTCAGAGCGAGCTCCACGACGCCGTCCTCGCTCGTCGTGCTGATCTCGAACGGCGTCACGGTCGCACCCGCGCGACGAGGATGGCGATGTCGTCACGCGGAACGCCGGGCGCGAAATCGATCACCGCCTGCTCGATCGTCCGGGCGATCTCCTCCGCGTCCTTTCCGGCGCAGGAGCGGATCACCTTCGTCAGCCGGTGCTCACCGAACTCCTGCTCGTCGTTCTGCTCGTCGGTCACGCCGTCGGTGTAGAGCACCATCGCATCCCGAGGTCCGAGCTCGAGCGCGAGGTCGGTGATCTCCGGATCCTCGAGGACTCCGATCAGGGTTCCGGGAACGCCGGCCTGCTCCACGGACCCGTCCGCCCGGAGGATCAGCGGTAGCGGATGTCCTCCCGTCGCGACGGTCAGCCGTGCGCCGTCCTCGCGCGGATGCATGCGCACGTAGCAGACGGTGCAGAAGCGGCCGTCCGAGCTCTGGCGAAGGATGCCTTCGTTGAGGATCGAGAGAATGCGGCTCGGGCGATGCTCCTGCATCGAGGCCGTCCGCACCGTGTGCCGCGCGACGCCCATCAGAGCGGCCGCCTCCGGGCCCTTCCCACAGACGTCGCCGATCAGGAGCGACCAGTTGCCGTCCCCCGTTTCGAACACGTCGTAGAAGTCGCCGCCGACCTCGTTGCCCGCTCCCGACGCTCGGTAGCGCGCGGCGAGCTCGACCGTCGGGATCGTCGGCAGCTCCGGCGGCAGGAGGCTGCGCTGGAGCGCGACCGCGATGTGATCACGCTCCTGGAACAGGCGGGCGTTGTCGATCGCGAGCGCGGCGCGGGCGGCGAGCTCCTCCACGAGCGGGAGGTCGTCCTGGGTGTAGTTTCGCCCGGACTCCGCCCACACGAGCGTGATCGCGCCGAACACGCGTCCTCGCGCCGCGAGCGGCACGGTCATCGTCGAACGCAGCTGAAGATCGGTGATGATGCGTCGCAGCTCGTCGTCGAGCCCGACCTCATCGAGCATCGAGGGCAGGATCTCCGAAACGACCTCGGCGCGGCCCGTCCGGATCACCTTCGGCACTCCGTACGGCGCGCTCATGTCCGTCGGATAGCGACGCTGGAGCTCCTGTGCCATCTCGACCTTCGCGGGATCGACGTGCGCGATCGCGAGTGGACGGAGCGTGCCGTCCTCCTCCAGGACCTGGATCGTCGCCCAGTCGGCGAGACGCGGTACGACGAGCTTCGCCACCTGCGACAGCGTCTGCTCGTAGTCGAGCGAGGCGGCGAGGAGCCCGCTCGCCCGCAGGAGGAACGCGAGCTGCTCCCGGGCCGTCTCCGCCTCGGCGCGCGCCGCCTGCTCCTGCTCGAGGAGGCGGATCCGCTCGATCTCCGCTTGCTTGCGCTGCGTCGTGTCGATCACGAAGCACACGGCCTGGTACGGACTTGCCTGAAGCATCGTCGCCGCGAGGATGATCGGAACGCGGCTGCCGTCCTTGCGGATGAACTCCTTCTCGAGGGGCGCGATCACGCCTGTCTCGTAGACCTGCTCCCACGCCTGCTCGTCCGCCGCCCCCCACTCGGGTGGCGTCATGTCCGTCCAGCGGATCTGGCCCGCGCGGAGGTCTTCCGCGGTGTAACCGGTCATCTCGAGGAAGGCATCGTTGGCCTCGAGGATCGTCGTCTCGTCGACGAGGATGATCCCGACGATGCTCGCCTCGAACAGGCGGCGGAACCGGAGCTCGGCGATCCGCTGGGCCGTGATGTCGGTGAGCACGTTGACCGCGTACCGGACATCCCTCGCGTCGTCGAAGACGGGCCGCGCGCTCACCACCCTCCAGGTGATGGATCCGTCGCGCCGGTCCCGCACCTGGAGGACGGTCTCGGGCTCCTCCTCGCCCCGAAGCGCACGGCGCCCGGGAAGGTCCTCGATCGGGAACCGCGCGCCGGTCTCGTCCATGAGGTCGAAGCGTTCGAAGACCTGCTCGTACGGCGTCGCGAGCATCTCCTCGGGAGACGAGAACCCGGAGTACCTCGCCGTCGCGTCGTTGACGTAGATGACCTTGCCCGACGGGTCCTGGATCGTGATGCCGTCGCCGGCACCCGCCGTGATGACGTCGAGCAGGTCGCGCGCGGCGCGGAGCTCGTCGTCGGTTCGCCGCAGGTCGATCCAGAAGGCGACATGACTCGCGATCGTTTGGACGTGCTCGAGCTCGTCCTCATCGATCGCATGCGGCTCCGGGAAGTACGCCATGAACTTGCCGAGCAGGTGGTCCTGGTGCGCGAGCGGGATGAACACGAGGGAGCCGATGCCCTCCTGCTCGATCACCGGAAGGAGCTCCGAGAGGGAGGCGTCGGATCGCACGTCGGCAACAACGACGGGCTGAGGATCCGTCTCGCCGTCGTCCCACGGGTTGTGGCCCTCGACGGCCTCCCGATACCCCTCGGACAAGCCGTTCCAGGTCCGGAACCGCATCACGCCGTCCGTATCGCAAAGCAATGCAGCCGAACGCTCGGCGCCCAACGCCTCCTGTACAGCCTCGAGAGCCAGCCGGAGGATCTCCTCTTCGTCCTCCTTCCCACGTAGGGCGAGGGTGAGCTGCGCGATCCGTTCGAGTCGATCCTCCATCCGGCGACGCTCGGTGATGTCCCGCGCGATCGTCGACGCACCGACGAGGCGCCCCGTCTGATCCGCGATCGGGGAGATCGTGAGCGAGACGTCGAGGACCGTTCCGTCGTTGCGCTTGCGGACGGTCTCGAAGTGATCGATGTGCTCGCCGCGCCGGAGCCGCTCCATGATCGCGCGGAACTCGTCGATCCGTTCGGGATTGAGGACCGAGATGTGCTTGCCGATCACCTCGTCGGGCGCGTATCCGTACATCTTCTGCGCGCCGGCGTTCCACGAGCGAATGATGCCGTCGAGATCCTTGCCGATGATCGCGTCGTCGGATGTCTGGACGATCGCGGCGAGCGCGGCGGAACTCGGAGCGAGGCCCTCCCAGAGCGGACCGCCGACCTCACGGAGGATCGAGATGAAGCGGCCGCCTTCGTCGGACTCCGGGAGCAGCGTCGCTCGCGCTTCCACGCGAACGGTGTCGCCGTCTTTGCACCGAAGTTCGAGCTCACCGCGCCAGGCGCCGTCGGCAAGGAACCGGTCGAACTCCTCGGTCGCGAAATCACGGCCCGCGGAAACGAGGTCCCCGATCGACATGTCCAGGAACTCGGCCTTCGAGTAGCCGAGCAGCCTGGATGCCGCTTCGTTCGCGTCGACGTAGCGGCCCTGCTCGTCGGTCACGAGCGCGGCGTCGCCGATACCGTCGAACACGTCCAACTTCGCGCCGAGCGTGACCGACGCGAGTTCCCCTTCTACCGGATGTTCGCGCTCGCCGAGGCTGCCCATGAGGTGTCGAAAAGGATACGCCGCCGGCATCCGTCCCGCCCTTCGGAAACGTCGGTGCGAAACGAGGAATGGTCGGCTATCCGACGAGAAACGTACGGCGGCGTACCTTCCTCCGATGCGCGCTGCCGCATGCCGGCTCAGGAAGGACGAACAGCTCAGGCCGCCTTCGGGAGGCGGGCGGCGGGGTCTTCGAGCAGATCGAGTACGGCCCCTTCGATCCTCGCCTGGATCGCGGGACGCGCGAGCGCTCCGGGCTCGAGGTTGCGGACGGCTCC
>JBJMLP010000063.1:0-4271 GCA_045805245.1 Actinomycetota bacterium
GCCGTACACCTCGCTCCTCGACGCCGACACCTATCCCGAGGAGGAGCGGCAGGCCGCGACCGAGAGCGGCTACGGAGAGCTTCCGAGGTTCCTTCTCGACGCGCTGCCGTCGGCCGGGTTCGATCCCGAGGCGTTCGCGATGAGGGAGACGACTCCGACGCGGACCGTTCAGGAGGGCGACGTGATCGATCTCGGCGACCGCGTCTTCGACGTGCTGCATCTCCCCGGCCACACGCCCGGCAGCCTCGCGCTCTGGGAGTCGGAGACGAGCACGCTCTACTCGGGGGACACGATCTATTCGGGGGAGCCGCTCCTCGACGAGCTGCCGGAGTCGAGCATCCCCGACTACGTGGAGTCGATGCGGCGGCTGCGTTCGCTGCCGGTGGAGATCGTCCACGCCGGACACGATCCGAGCTTCGGCCGCGAGGAACTGATCCGGATCGTCGACGCGTACATCGAGCGGCGGGACGTCGCCTGAAGCGGTCGCGCTACGTTCCGGGGATGAACACCTTCAGCAACTGACCGCCCTCTCCGATCCCGGTGTTGGGGCGGACACTCGGCCCGGGCTGCGGATCGTTCGTGTGATGCGCCTGGACATCCAGCAGCCACCAGCCTTTCCCGAAGAAGCTGGAGGCGTTGATCACGCCGCTCGACTCCCAGTCGCCGATCCCCTCGCGCCGGATCACGCCCTCGGTCGGGTCGGTCCGCGCGACGGTTCGGAGCGACCCGTCGTTCAGGTCGTAGACGATCACCCGGTCGTAGCCGGAGTGCTTGTAGTTGCGGTCCTCCTGGATCACGAGCGCGCGGTTCGAGACCGCGAGGTTGTCGGGGTTGAACATGTCCGCGCCGTGATCTCCGTCGAGCACGACCTGGAGCGACGCGCGAGCGGGGTGCTCCCGGTTGAGCTGGAGGCGGTAGATGCGGCCGCGGAATGTCTCCTGGTGCGACGCGCCCGTGTCCGAGAAGTACACGACGCCCGGGTGCATCGGATCAGCCTCCGCGTCCTCGATGCGGACGAAATCGAACGCGCCCTTGCGCTGCGAGGCGGCCTCGAGGGAGTCCACGTCGGTGTTGCGTCCCTGCGGGATGCGGACGAGCTTTCCGTCGAGCGTTTGTCCCTTCGAGATGTCGTCGGGGGAGGGGTTGCCGTCAGTGGGGTCGGTGGCAGCGAACACGCGGAGGGAACCCTCCCCGTGCATCGCTCCCTTGAAGGTGGGAGCGGTGTACGCGTACAGCTGAGAGTGCCCGGCGTTCCCGTCCTCGGAGAGGAACAGCGTCGCCTTCGCGAGCCCCGGCACCGGCACGACGTTCTCGTGCAGGAGCCTGCCGAACTGCGGCGTCTCCCTCCAGCGGCCGGTCGTCGCGTTCAGGGCGATCGACACGCCGCCCTGCCCCTGCTTGCACTCCTCCCCGGTGAAGTACCAGGGATGGCCGCCGAGGATCCGAAGCGTGCTGGAGCAGAAGCACGTGAACCCCTCGGTGCCGTCCACCGGATAGCTGCCGGACAGCACCGACCCGTCGTCGGCGAGCGTCAGGTGCGACACACGTGCGTCGGCGGGGTCGCCGTCGGAGCGCTCGAGCTCGTGGTTCATGAAGAGCTCGATCGTTCGGTTCGAGCTCCGGTACGCGCCGAGGCCGTCGGGGATGCCGCTCATCTGATAGTTGCCGACGACGTCGCCGGTGGAGAGAAGCGGCTCGATCCGGACGCCGTTGACGAGGGCGACGAGGTAGGGACGTCGGGCGGTCAGGAATCCATCCGGACCTCCGGCCGCGAGGCTGGCAGAGGTCTGGAGGCCAGCGAACGCAGCCACGAGGCCGAGCACGATCCCGAACACGGTGGAACGGCGCATGCGGAGCTCCCCCTTCTCTCCGCCCCGGAAACGGGGCGCACGGTTTTGGCAGATCGGTTCTATCCTCGCCCGACGCTGCTGCGATAGTCAACGGTTGACAATCGACCGACCTGCGGATACGGTCGCGCCGTCGCGCACCGAGCGGGGAATGTCGGCCTTTTCCACGGCGACGACCGCTTCCGACGGCCAAGGGGAACGCCATGAAGCGCCGTGTCTTCGCACCGGTCGCCGCAGCGTCCGTCGTCCTCGTGATCGCCGTCGCATGTTCGAACGGGAACAGCACGCCCGAGTCGACCGGAGGCACGTCCTCGTCGACGGATCCCCAGAACATCACCGGCACGATCCGGTTGCTCTCCTACAGCGACGGGTTCGACCCGAAATATCTCGCGAGCTTCCACCAGGAGTACCCCAACATCGATCTCGAGACGGCGAGCATGGATTCCAACGAGGCCGCGATCGCGAAGATCCAGGCGGGGTTCCAGGTGGACGTCATCAACAGCTGCGTGGACGAGGCGACGCTGGAGATGGACGAGAAGGGGCTCTACATGCCGCTCGATGCCTCGAAGCTCACGAACTGGGCGGATCTGTTTCCGACGATGAAGGCGCTTCCGGGGGTCCAGTACCAGGGCAAGATCTACATGGTTCCCGTGGATGCCGGCACCGCGGGCCTGCTCTACAACGCCGACGTCGTCAACCCGCCGCCCACGTCGTGGACCGACCTCTTCGACCCTCAGTGGAAAGGCCGCGCGGGTCTGGAGGACATCGCAGTCACCGCGCTGATGGTCGGCGCGCTCGCGACCGGGATCTCCGATCCCCTGCACATGGACCAGACGCAGATCGACTCGGTGAAGAACTACCTGATCGAGCACAAGGACCAGTTCCGCACGTTCTGGCACGGCGACGCGGAGGTGAAGTCGCTGTTCAAGTCGGGAGAGATCGTGATCTCCTCCGGGTATCCGGACGAGGCGAAGTTCCTCCAGAAGGAGGGCGTGAACGCGAAGTTCGCGATCGCGAGCGAAGGGCAGTTCCTCTGGGCGTGCGGATACGGCATCTCTCCGTCGATCGATCCGCAGAACCTCCCCGCCGCGTACGCGCTGCTGAACTGGTACTCCGGCGTCAAGGCGGAGCTGTTCGAGGCGAGCTACTGGAACTACCAGATCGCGAACGAGAAGGTGCTCGACGTCGCGCCGAAGGCCCTGATCGAGGAGGCCGGGCTGGACGCACCATTCCACCTGCAGAACGCGATCCCCGCGAGCCCGCCCGAGAACCGCGACGCCTGGATCGCTGCCTGGACCGAGGTGAAGGCCTCCTAGCGTGGCCGATCAGGTCGTTCGGCCCGCGGATCTCGGGATCGATCTGCCCTCGCCGGCGCAGGTCCGAACGCGGGCGCTCGTCAACACGACGTTGTGGCGGCTCTTCCTCGCGTTCGTCTTCCTGGCGCTCTTCGGGCCGCTCCTGATCCTGCTGCTGTTCTCGTTCAACGACTCCTCGATCCTCGCGTTCCCGCTCGCGGGGTTCACGACGCACTGGTACTCCCTCGCCTGGCAAGACACGCTGCTGCGGCAGTCGCTCCTCAACTCCACGACGGTCGCGCTCGTCGTCACCCCCTGCTGCCTCGTGCTCGGAACGCTGACGGCGTTCGGGCTGACACGGTTCCGGTTCCGTGGACGCGGGGCGGTCGGAGGCCTCGTCGGCGCGCCGCTCATCCTTCCGTGGCTGATCATCGGCATCGCCGCCCTGATGGCGTACGGACGGCTGCACGTCGCGTTGAACCTCCGAACGGTGATCGCGACGCAGACGATCTGCACGTTCCCGCTGGTGACGGCGATCATCGCCGCACAGCTCTTCCGCTTCGAGCGCGAGCAGGAGGAGGCGGGCATCGACCTCGGATGCTCCCGGCTCCAGGTGCTGCGGCACATCATCCTGCCGCACATCGCTTCCGCTCTCGCCGCGTCGGCGATCTTCGCGTTCACGTGGTCGTTCAACAACTTCGAGATCAGCTTCTTCACGATCGGGTTCCAGCAGACGTTCCCGATCTGGGTGTACTCCTCGGTGCGGAACCCCGACCACACCGCGGTGGTCAACGCGATCTCCGTCGTGATCTCCGTCGTGCAGGTCGCGCTGATCTATCTCGCGGTCCGGCTCCTGCGGCGCGGAAGCGACGACGAGACCGGAGTCATCGTGGCGGTCGCGGCCTGATGGCGGCGATCGCGCAGGGGCTCGAGGCCGACCGCCCGCGCCGCCGCTCCAGGCGCGGCGCTTTCGGCATCCTGTTCATCCCCGTCGTGCTGCTGATCGTGCTGTTCCTTGCGCCGATGCTGATCATGGTGCTGATGAGCATCGTTCGGTATCCGCCGAACACCTCGAGCGGGTACACGCTCTCCCACTACCAGCAGGTGCTCACGGACCCGATCAATCTGA
>JBJMLP010000064.1:0-3970 GCA_045805245.1 Actinomycetota bacterium
ATCGCATGAACGTTCTCGTGATCCTCACCGACGACCAGTCGATCGAGACGCTTCCGCACTCGCCGCCCGTCATGCCGTTCCTCCAGTCGCAGATGGAGGATCCCGACGGGGAGTGGATCCGCTTTCCGAACGCGTTCATCAACACTCCGCTGTGCTGCCCGTCGCGGGCGTCACTCCTGACAGGTGAGTACTCCTCGCACACCCGTGTGGTGAACAACGAGACGGGCGCCAAGCTCGACGAGCGCTCGACCCTCGCCACCTGGCTGCACGCTTCCGGCTACGACACCGCGCTCTTCGGCAAGTACCTGAACGACTATCCGTTCGATCGCGGACCCTACGTGCCGCCGGGATGGAGCCACTGGTTCGCGAAGGAACAGGGTCCACAGTCGACGACGTACCGCGGATACACGATCGTCGACGACGGCTCGCCGATCCGGTACGGAAGCTCGAGGCGGGACTACCTCACGACCGTTCTCACGCAAGAGGCGGAGAGCTGGATCTCCGACGCGTCCACCGACCGGCCGTTCTTGGCGTGGTTCGCGCCGACGGCGCCGCACTACCCGTGGACCCCGGCGGAGCTCGATCGCGGCACGTTCGCGGATCTCACGATCCGGCAACCGCCGAGCGTGACCGAGAACGTCTCCGACAAGCCGGCGTGGGTCCGAGCTCTTCCGCCGGTCTCGCGTTCACAGCAGGCGGAGCTCCTTGGCGATCGCCGGCGGGAGTACGAGACGCTCCTGTCGGTCGACCGCTCGGTGAAGGCGCTTCTCGACACGTTGCAGCGAGAAGGGGTGCTGGAGCATACGGTCGTGTTCTTCCTCACCGACAACGGTTTCTCGTTCGGCGAGCATCGGTGGGTCACGAAGCCGTGCGAGTACGAGCCGTGCATCGACACTCCGTTCCTCGTGCGGTATCCGGGAGCCTCGCGGCGCGACGATCCCTCGCTCGTCTCCAACGTCGACGTCGCCCCCACGATCGCCGACATCGCGGACGTCTCCTCGCCGCAGGCCGACGGGGAGAGCCTCCTCCCTCAGCTCACCGGAGCGGCGCCGAGCAGTCGGAAAGGCGTTCTGATCGAGTGGGCCGGCGGGTACGGCATGCCGGCCTGGTTCGGCGTCCGGACGAAGAACCTGGCCTACGTGGAGCTCCGGACGGGCGAGCGCGAGCTCTACGACCTCGGCGGCGTGGTCGGGAAGCCCGATCCGTACGAGCTCCGGAACCGTGCCGACGACCCGGCGTACCAGGAGGTGCAGGCGAAGCTGGCGGCACTCCTTGCGCGACTGAAAGCCGGATAGCCCGTCGGAGGCAGGTGGCCGTCAGACTCGGTTCGCGATGCCGGCCGCGTCGGAGACCGCTCCCCGAGCGACGGCGTGGATCGTCCACTCGTCCGGAACGCCCTTCAGCGCGTGTGTTCCACGGGGTTCGAAGGCGATGCCGGAGCCGGAGACGAGGTCCTTCACCGTCTGGGAGACGAGCACCTCTCCCGCGCCGGCGAGCGCCATGATCCGCGCGCCGATGTGCACCGCGATCCCCGCGAGCTTCGTTCCCTGCACCTCGCACTCTCCGGTGTGGACCCCGGCGCGGATCTCGAGGCCGGCATCCTTCAGCGCCCCGATGGCGGCCGTCGCGCACCCGATCGCGCGCGCCGGACCGTCGAAGCTCGCGAGGAAGCCGTCGCCGGCCGTGTCGATCTCCCGTCCGCGGAAGCGGGCGACCTCGCGACGCATCACCGCATGGAACCGGTCGAGCATCTCCCGCCAGGCGCGGTCGCCGATCGCCGCCGCCATCTCCGTGGAGCCCACCACGTCCACGAAGAGCACGGTTGCCAGCACCCGCTCGGCGTCCCGCGGAGAGGAGAGCCCCGTCACGAACCGCCGCATCTCGTCGATGATCACCGCGTGGGCCTCGTCGTCGGCCCACCCGTACGCGCGCGTCGTTCCGGGGAGCTCGACGATCTTCGCGTCGGCGAGCCGCTCGGCGAAGTAGCGCGAGGGCCCCTCGTATCCGCGGTTGGCGAAGATCAGCGTCGGAACGCGAACCGCGCGGAGCACGTCGCTGACGTCCGCGTCGCGCATCATCCGGTAGAGGCCGAGCGCGGCGCCGGGGCTCAGGCTCCGCCGCATGTGCCAGACGAACCAATCGCGGAATTCCGCGTCGTCCGCGCGGTTCGGCACCCACTCTCGCAGGAGCTGATCCAGGAACGGCCGGGTTCCCCAGCCCGTGCGGATCTCCGCCATCCGGCGCCGGTAGTCCTCCTCCGATTCGGCCCAGGGGTAATCGGCGCTCGGTGCGCCGCGCGCGGTCGGATCGTGCATGCCGAGCGCCGTGGTCCGCTCCGGATACGTCGCGGCGAACAGCGACGTCAGTCGCGCGCCTTCCTGTCCCGTCCATAGCACGACCTGCTCCGAGCCGACGTCGTCGACCACCGCCCGGATGTCGTCCATCCGCGCCTCCAGGGTCGAGACGTCGCGCACCCGGTCGGAGAGCCCGGTTCCCCGCTTGTCGAACAGCACCACTCGCGCGAACGACGCGAACCCCTCGATCTGGCGGACGAGGAGCGGCTGCTCCCAGGTCGAGACCAGGTCGCCCGCGAAGCCTCGCGCGAACACGACGTCGACTTGCGCCGCCTGCGGGCCGTCGCCGACGACTTGATACGCGATCGCGAGATCGCCGCTGCGGGCGTAATGAACCTCGGGGAGCTCCATCCTCGAGGAGTGTGGTCGAGCGCTCCGCCGTCGGCAACGCCCCTCCGTTCCCGGATCGACCGGTGGCCGTCGCTGCGTCGGGATAGGCTGCGCCCGTGGAGCCCGAACCGCGTCAGCGTCCACGGCTTCCGGGGACCCGTCAGCGGCCCGGGAGCGGCCCGCGACGTCCGGCCGGCGCGCGTCCAGGCGGAGGCCCGGGCGGCAGAGGGCGTGGGCCCGGAGGCCGCAGAGGGTTCCTCGCGTTCATCGCCGCGTGCGCGGTTCTGATCGTCCTGTTCGTCTCCACGGGGCCCGGCGGCAGTGGCACGTCCGCAGGCAGCGCGCCGGGTGCTTCTCCGTCCGCGCAGGGAGGCTCGCCGCAGGTCTCGGCGATCCTGCCGCCCGGGCAGGGACCGATCAAACACGTGGTGTTCATCGTGAAGGAGAACCGGACCTTCAACACCTATTTCGGCGCCTATCCGGGAGCGACCGGTTCCACGACGGGAAAGACCTTCGACGGAAAGACGGTGCCGATCAAGCCGGCGCAGGACGTGCAGCCGCACGACATCACGCACGGCTTCGCATCCGGCATGTACGCGATCGACGGCGGAAAGATGGACGGCTTCAACATCATCAAGTACGGGGAGGACCTGACCGGCTACGTCCAGTTCAAGCGCGACGGCATCCCCAACTACTGGAAGTACGCGGACAACTTCACCCTCGCCGACCACTTCTTCACCTCGATGTTCGGGCCGACGTTCCCCGAGCACCTCTATGCGATCGCGGCGGATGCCGACGGGATCACCGATAACAAGCAGACGACCGACCACCCGAACAGTTACTGCGACGACCCGACGGAGCACGTCCCGCACTTCAAGGAGGACCTGTCCAAGAAGGACATCGCGACGATCATGGAGCTGGAGAACGGCGCGGCGCAGCACATCCCGGACAACCTGGTGAAGATCGGGGAGTACTGGGAGGAGATCCAGGCCTGTGTCGACATCCCGGTGCTTCCGGACGAGCTCACGAAGGTGGGCGTCGCGTGGAAGTACTACGCGAACGTGAACCAGTGGCAGAACGCGCTCCAGGCGATCCGCCACGTCCGCTTCGGGCCGGAATGGCAGAACGTCGACACTCCGGAGAGCTTCATCAAGGACGTCCACCACGAGCAGCTGCCGTCGGTGTCGTGGCTGATCCCGCCGGAGGCGTACAACGAGCATCCGGGCGACGCGCAGGCCGATCCCGTGAGCGTCTGCGCGGGCGAGAACTGGACCGTCGAGCAGATC
>JBJMLP010000065.1:0-8190 GCA_045805245.1 Actinomycetota bacterium
CCTCTCGCCTCTCCGATGAACCGACGCGGGGAACCGCGTCAGGGTTCCGTGCCGCCAAAGGACCTGGCTGGGAAAGCCGCTGCTAGGCTCCGCGACGATGCGGCCGCCCGAGGCCAGGGTCTCCCGAACGATCGCCGTCGCCGGGTCGGTCCTCGGCGTCCTCGCGATGTCGCTCGTCGCCTCCGTACCGGCGTCTCCGTTGACGCCGCTCCAGCCACCCGGCACTCGTTCCAGCGGCCTCTTCGCGGCCTTGGCTCGCTCGCTCGGCCTCGACGGCTTCACGCGGAACGGTGCCGCCGCGGTCGGCGTTCTCGCGGTGCTGATCGCAGTATTGACCTTCCTGTACGCGCTCCGTGCCGCCTGGCGCGGAGAGCTTCCGCTCGGCTGGGTGCTCGTGCTCGGGATCGCGTTCCACGTGCTCGTCGTGTTCCTGCCGTTGCTGCTCTCCCGCGACGTCTACAGCTACGCGTTCTACGGGCGCATCTCGAGCCTGCACGGCGCGAACCCCTACGTCTCGACGCCGGTGAACTTCCGGAGCGACGCCCTGTTCCCGCTGATCGGACCGCAGTGGAGATCGACGCCTGACGTGTACGGGCCGCTGTTCACGCTCCTCGCGATCGGGCTGACGAAGGCCTTCGGCCGGATCGGCGAACTCATCAACGCGTATCAGGTGATCGCGGCGACAGCCGGGATCGCGCTCATGCTGATCGTCGCGAAGGTCGCGCGGGAGCTCCGGCCCGACCGCGGGGCGTTCGCCGTGGCGCTGATCGGTCTCAATCCGGTCGTGCTCTTCTACACGGTCGCGAGCGGACACAACGACATGCTCGTGGCGCTCGCGATCGGTGCCGGCTTCGCGTTGCTCGTTGCGCGGAAGGATCTCTGGGCGACGGCCGCTCTGACGCTCGGAACGCTCGTCAAGGCCTCCGCCGTCATCCCGCTCCTCCTGTTGATCGTCGTGGTCGTCGCGCGTTCCGCTCCCGGTCGCCGCGGCCGGACGCTGCTGGCGAACGTCGCCGTCGCGGGAGGGATCGGGCTCGTCTGCGCGCTGCCGTTCCTCCAAGCGCAGGATCCGACCCTCGGCATGACCGAGCTCGCCGGCCACGAGGGCTGGCTCGCTCCGACGCGGTTCTTCCGCGCGACGCTGGGGAAGCTCGCGGACCTGGCGGCGGGGAGCACGGCCTCCGACGCCGTGGAGGTCCTCGTGCGCCACGTCTTCGCGATCGTCCTCGCCGCGCTGCTCGTGTGGATCGCCCGCGCGCTCTGGGCGCGGGCCGGCTCCATCTCCGCGGAGGAGCAGGGCGCCGCGTGGGGTTGGGCGCTCCTGCTGCTGACGCTCCTCGGTCCGGTGCTGCTGCCCTGGTACGTCACGTGGGTCTTCCCGGTGGCGTGGCTCCTTCCGCGCGTGCCGCGGATCGCGCTGGTCGTGTCGTCGGTCGCGCTCACGATCTCGCTCGTGAACGCGGAGCCGCTCCGCTCCAAGACGGTGTACGACGCGACGTTGCTGTTCGGACATTACGTGGTGACGCCCGTGCTCTTCGCGTTCCTCGTGTGGGTCGTCGTCGACCTACGCCGTCGATTGCGGGACGGTCTCCTGTTCGCGGATGTGCCGGCGGAAACGCCGGGAATGCCACCACCACAGGGCGTAGCCGCCGGCCGCGACGACGGCTGAGACGATCGGAGGCCCGGCCCCCGTCAGCGCCACGCCGAGCGGTTCCGCAACGACGGCGCCGAGCATGAGTGCCGCCGCGCCGAATGCCGGCGCGAGGCCGAACGCCTGTACGGGATGGGAGAGGACCGCGCGCGCCCATCCGAAGCCGACCGCGAAGAGCAACGCGAGGATGCCGAGCGCCGTGGCGGCGATCAGTGCAGGCGACGCCGGGTCGAGCGTGTCGTACGGAACGGGGCGCGGCGGTCCCGCGAGCACGTCGCGCGCCCGAACGAGGACCGTCCGGCTCCCGAGGACCATGCCCTTCGCGTCGGCGTATTCGCTGGGAGCGAACGGCTGGAGAACGAATGTGGCCGGACGTTCGCTCGTGCGCGCCTCCGCGGAGTGGATCGCCTGGAGATAGGTGCGCGACAGCGAGTCGAACTGCGGGTCTCCCCGCACCGTCGGCCGGTTGGCCTGCTCGTCCGCGAGGGTTCCGACGAAGACGTGCACGTCTGCAATCCGGTCCGGCGGCATCGCCGCCCGGATCACGTTCTCCGCGCGCGGCGCCAGGAATCCGGCCGTCGCTTCGCCGCTGTCGACGATGAAGACCAGCGGCGTTCCTTGGGCGAGACCTCCGACGACCTCGCCGGCGGCCTGCGCGGCCTCGACCTCCTGCGCCGCGACGTACGGCTGCTGGCGGCTCCACGTGAGCGCCGGACCCGCGACCATCGCCGCGACGAGCGCGACGGAGACCACGTTCATCACCAGGAGATGGTTTCGGCTCCGGAATGCGGCCCGCACGACGACGACACCCAGCGCCGCGAGGATCGGAACGCAGAACGCGAACGACACGAACCGGTCCGCGGGGGCGACGCCCGTTCCGAGCCCGACGACGACGCCCACGATCGTCACGCAGAGCCACGAGAACAGGAACTCGCGGAGAAGCTGTTCCGTCTCCCACAGGCCCGCGATCGCGAGCGGAAGGGAGACGAAGCTCACGTAGCGCGCCCAGTGCTGGCGGAGACGCTCCGCGTACAGGCCGCTCAGCTGTGCGTGAAGTCCGGCCTTCCGGAGGAAGCCGTCCTTGGAGGTGATGGCATCGAGCGGCGCCGGCCCGGGAACGAGCGCGAGAAGTCCGGCGCCGAGGATCGCTGCGGCGCCGAGCAGCGCGCCGCCGATCGTCGGCAGCGGGTTTGCCGCGAGGCCGCGTCGATGCTCGCGGTACGCAAGCGCCATGGTCGCGACGAGGATCGCGGCTCCCACCACCGAGAACAGCGGATGCGCGAGCGCTGCGGCTCCGAGGAGCGCCGCCGCGGCAACCGTCTGCGCGCCCCGCCGGCGGGGAAGTTCCTCCTCGACGAGCACCGCCGCGCCTGCGAGGAACAGCGCCGCGAACGTCAGGCTCGCGAGGTATCCGACGGCGAGGTTCACCGCGAACGCTCCGGTCAGGAACGCGGCGAGCACCGAGACTCCGCGTCGCTTTCGGCTGCGTTGGAGCAGCGTCCAGGCGCCCAGGCCGAGGATCCCGGCGAGGACGGCCTCCAGCGCCGCGACCACCGCGGCGAGCGGCGCGTGCAGCGTTCCGGAGAGCACGAGCAGCAGGGCGGGAACGCCGGGGCGAGTTCCGACGGACGACAGCCGGTCGACCGAGGCGAGCCGTGCCCACCAGAGGTACACGGGCGCGTCGGCGCCGAGGGGGAACCGAAAGTCGCGGACGAGGTAGACGATGAGCAGGGCGAAAGAGATCCCTGCCGCGATGCCGACGAGGAGCGCTCCATCGCGCCACCTCAAGCGGACGAGCGTCGGGCGGACGATGGTGTCTCCCCATTCATCCAGCGACGCATCCGGAGGCGGCGTCGCCCGGCGCTGCGGAGGGGTGGATGGCTCATGGGTACTCGGGCCGCTCACGGCGCCGATTCAACCATCACGCGCCGCGGCTAGAATCCGCCTCCATGCTCGATCGCTCCCTCGTCGAGGAGGTCCTCCGCCACGCCCTCGCGCGGGGAGGGCAGTTCGCGGAGGTCTTCGTCGAGGAGAAGTCCTCGGTCACCGCTCGCCTCGACGACGGAAAGATCGAGGAGTTCACCTCCGGACTCGATCGCGGCGTCGGAGTCCGAGTCGGGCGCGGAACCTCCTTCGGGTACGCGTACTCGAACCGGCTCGACCGCGACGCGCTCCTGGAGGCAGCTGCTGCCGCCGCGGCCTCCATCACCGAGCCGGGTCAGCCGGGTGGCGTCGTGGACCTCACGACGCGGCAACCCGGAGTCGTCCATCCGATCGCGAAGCCGCCGGAGAACGTTCCCGCCGCGGACAAGGCGGCGTGGCTCCGGGAGGTCGACGAGGTCGCGCGCGGCGTCGACCCGTCCGTCCGCCAGGTGATCGCCGCCTACGGGGACACGATGCAGCGCGTGCTGATCGCTGCCTCCGACGGTCGCTGGGTGGAGGACCGCCGCCCGCGCATCCGGCTCGTCGCCCAGGTCGTCGCCGCCGCGGACGGCAACATCCAGGTCGGTTTCGAGGGCCCGGCCGCGCTCGCCGGCGCGGAGTTCATCGATCAGCACCCGCCCGCCGAAACGGCGGAGAAAGCTGCGCGCCAGGCGGTGATGATGCTCGACAGCATCCCGGCGCCTGCCGGGGAGATGCCGGTCGTCCTCGGCCCCGGCTGCGGCGGCGTGCTGATGCACGAGGCGTGCGGCCACGGCCTCGAGGCCGACATCATCGACAAGGAGGCATCGATCTATCGCGGACGGCGCGGAGACCATCTCGCCTCCGAGCTCGTCACGGGAGTCGACGACGCGACCGTCGTGAACGCGTGGGGATCCTCCTCCTTCGACGACGAGGGAACGCCGTCGCAGCGCACCGTTCTCTTCAAGGACGGCGATCTGAAGGGGTACCTCTTCGACCGTCTTCGGGCGGAGAAGGAAGGCGTTCCCTCCACGGGGAACGGAAGGCGGCAGTCGTACGCGCACGTTCCGATCCCGCGGATGACGAACACCTACATCCTCGCGGGGGAGTCGAAGCCGGACGACGTTCTGAAGGACACCTCGAGCGGGCTCTACGTGAAGGCGATCGGGGGCGGCCAGGTCAACCCTGCGAACGGCGACTTCGTCTTCGGCGTGAGCGAGGGATACGTGATCGAGAACGGCGCGCTCGCGAAGCCCGTTCGCGGCGCCAACCTCGTCGGCCGCGGCATCGACATCCTCACGGCGATCGACACGATCGCGACGGACTTCGAGACCCGCGAGGGGATCTGCGGCAA
This sequence comes from Actinomycetota bacterium, assembly GCA_045805245.1. Classification (GTDB taxonomy): domain Bacteria; phylum Actinomycetota; class UBA4738; order UBA4738; family JBJMLN01; genus JBJMLN01. The sequence goes on from JBJMLP010000065.1 coordinate 4,908, forward strand.
GGACGGGCAGAGCGTCCCCGTCGGGAACGGGTCTCCGACGCTTCGCATCACGCGCATGACCGTGGGAGGCACCGGTGGCTGAGACGCCGGACCTCCTGGAGCTCTGCAAGGCCGCGATCGACGCGGCGGAGGGAGACGAGGCAGTCGAGGCCTACGGCGCGGAGTCCCGCCACACGGAGGTCCGCACGCGCGCCCGCGAGGTGGAGGGCCTGACGTTCTCGGAGACGCGCGGCATCGGCATCCGAGTCGTCTCGGACGGCAAGCTCGGCTATGCGTACGCAGCCGATCCCTCGGTGGACGAGGTGCGCTCGACCGTCGCGAGGGCGCGAGAGAACGTCGCGTTCGCGATGCCCGACGAGTTCAACGTGCTTCCTTTGCCTGGCTCGGCGGAGCCGATGCCGGACATCTTCCGTGAGGAGCAGGCCTCGCTCGAGACCGATCGCAAGGTGTCGCTCGCGCTCGATCTCGAGCGCGTCGCGACCACGACGGACCCACGGGTGACGAAGACGGACGACGTCCTGTACGGCGACGCGATCTCCCGGGCCGTCGTCGTGACGAGCACGGGGATCTCCCAGGACGCTTCGCGCACCGACTGCTGGAGTTACGTCTCGGCACTGGCCGAGGACGGTCACGAAACCGAAAATGCCTCCGACTTTCGCCTCGCGCGGGAGGTGGGAGAGCTCGACTGGGCCGACTGCGGATCGACCGCGGCCCAGCGCGCGGCACGCATCCTCGGCGCGAAGAAGCCACCGACGGGTCGCTTTCCCGTGGTGCTCGATCCGAAGGCGTCGTCGGATTTCCTCGGCGTGCTGGCCGGGGCGCTTTCGGCCGAGGCCGTGCAGAAGGGCCGCTCGCTGTTCGCGGAGCTCGTGGGCGAGCAGATCGGCGCGGAGCTGTTCACGCTGATCGACGACGGCCGGCTCGAGATCGGGCCGGAAGCCGCGCCGTTCGACGATGAGGGGGTTCCGACAGAGCGGACGCCGCTGATCGAGCGCGGAACGCTCCGAGGGTTCCTCCACAACACGTACACGGCGAGGCGGGGGAACGCGCGGTCGACGGGGAACGCGAAGCGGGCCGGCTACTCCGGCGTTCCCGGGGTCGGCACCTCGAACTTCTACGTGCCAGCTGGAGATCTCGATCCCTCCGACCTCCTCGCGCGCGCCGAGGGTGGCGTGCTCGTTCAGGAGGTCCTGGGCGTGCATTCGGGCGCGAGTCCCATCTCCGGAGAGTTCTCCGTGGGCGCGACGGGACTCCGTGTCTCCGGTGGCGAGCTCGGTGAGCCGCTTCGGGAGATGACGATCGCGAGCACGATCCCCGACATGCTGAAGGCCGTTGCCGCGGTCGGGAGCGATCTCCGTTTCTTCAGCTCGGTCGGCACTCCGACCATCCTGATCGGCGAGATGACCGTCGCGGGTGTCTGATCGGACCCCCCAAACGCGCGCGGCCGCGTAGACTGCTCCGGCCGGTCCGGCTTCCCTGGGCTGTCGACCGGATCTCCCCGAAGGATCGACGGAGGCATCGTGGCGGAAAAGCGCGGCTGGTTCACGCGACGGCGGCTCATCATCATCGGCGACATCGCGCTCGTTCTCATCGTGGCGCTCGGAGCCATCTCCTACTTCCTGACCAAGAGCACCACGTGTGACTTCCCCCTCACGATGCAGGGGCAGCCACCGCTCGGGGAGATCGTGCAGTCGCCGACGATCCGGCGGACTCCTCCTCCGTGGCCCGCCGAGGCCGAGGGGCTGGAGGCTCGGATGGCCGCCGCGGATACTCCGAAGGCTCCGACGGGAACAGCCGATCGGAGCTACTCCTTCCAACTGAAGGTCTATTACAAGGGCGAGCCCGTCGCGGTTCCGTCGGGCATCGGGCACGGGGACGGGTTTCTGGCGGCGGTCCATACCGACGACGCCTCGGGAACGATCCACGTGGACACGGCGAAGGGCCAGACCATCGACATGAGCGACGTCTTCGCCGTCTGGGGAGTGCGGATGACCGCCAACTCCCTCGGAGACGCGTGCAACCAGGGGAACTCCGTGTTCCGGCTCTTCCTCGGCACCACGCCGCTCGGCGGCGACATCGGAGTGGAGCCGCTCGGGGCCGCAGCCCAGGGCAAGACGTACACCTACGCGATGGGAACGGATCAGCAGCTCCCGCCGGACCTCTACCAGCAGTTGGCTCCCGAGCAGCGGATGCCGCCCGTCCATCCCAGCGACAAGGGGTCTCCGGGCGGATAGGCGTGGTCAGCGCTGAGGATCCACAGGGTTCTCACAGGCCGCGGACCGTAACGTCCCCACGGAAATCGGGACCTCCGGGCAAGATGGAGTACGGAGGACCATGCCCGTGAGAACCGAGGCTCCCGAATCGACCGACCGGAGCGCGCCCGGCGCTCCACCGCATCGGTGGCGCGAACCGGCCGTAGCCGGCCTGGCCGGAGCCGCGGCCCTGACGGTGCTCCTTGCGGTCGCACACACCCTTTTCCCGTCGATCCCGTTCGCGCCGTCGACGATCGCCCAGTCGCTCGTCCGCACGACACCGGGCAATGTCGACAGTTTCTTCATCGATCTCCTCGGACACTGGGCACAGCGGCTCGCGCTCGTCGGAACGTGTGTCGGCTTCGTCCTCGTCGGCGCGGTCGCGGGCGTCGCGGTCGAGCGGGCGTCGACGGGGCGCGATCCGGGCTCGTCGATGCTGTGGTGGGCGAGCCTCCTGCCGTTCTGGGCGCTGTCGGTGGCGCTCTACGTCTCCTATCCGCAGTCCGCGAGCCGCGCAGCATTCGCCGTCGAGACCTTCCCGCTCGCGATCCTCGCGGGTGGGTTCGCCGGCCGCGTGCGGCGCCGGCTGGCGGCCGGGAAGCGCGGAGAGCGTCCGACCGATCTCACGCGCCGGTACGCCGTGCGCTCACTCGTCCTCGGAGGAGCGGGTGTCGCGGTCAGCGTCGCGAACCTGGGACGGCTCGTGCATCGGCGTCCCGATCCCGGAGCCCAGCGGCTCGCGGTCGGTCCGGTCACGGCTCCTCCGGCGCGGCATCCGGGACCGAACGACGCGGATTTCACCAACGTCGCCGGGCTCACTCCGGAGGTCACGTCGATCTCCGCGCACTACGTCGTGGACGAGGAGCTGATCGACCCGGACATCGATCCCGCGACGTGGAGACTCTCCCTCGGCGGCAGCGTCGACCGTCCTTTCAAGCTGAGCTACGCGCAGCTGAAGTCGTTCCCGGCGGTCGAGCGCTATCAGACGCTCGAGTGCATCAGCAACAAGGTCGGTGGCAACCTGATCTCCA
>JBJMLP010000066.1:0-7036 GCA_045805245.1 Actinomycetota bacterium
CGAACGTCGCCGACGTAACGCGAAGTTAACGAGCAGGAAACCAACCTCTCCTCGGGCGCGGATACGCTCGCCCCGACTCGGTCCGCCGCGGACCAGGGGAAGGAGTCGTTGCGCATGGCCTCACCGAAGGACGTCCTCGCTCTCGCGAAGGAGGCGGGCGTCGAGATCGTCGACCTCCGTTTCTGCGACCTCCCCGGACTGATGCAGCACTTCTCCGTGCCGGCCTCGCAACTGACCGAGGAGAGCTTCGAGGACGGCTTCGGCTTCGACGGTTCCTCGATCCGCGGGTTCCAAGAGATCCAGGAGTCGGACATGCTCCTGCTCGCGGACCCGGACTCCGCCTTCATCGACCCCTTCCTCGCGCACCCGACGCTGGTGATGAACTGCTTCGTCCGCGATCCAGTCACCGGGGAGATGTACTCGCGCGACCCGCGCTACATCGCGCGGAAGGCCGAGCTCTACCTGAAGCAGACCGGCATCGCGGACACGTCGTTCTGGGGACCGGAGTGCGAGTTCTACATCTTCGACTCGATCCGCTTCGCGCAGAACGAGCACGAGGGCTACTACCACATCGACGCGGTCGAAGGCGTCTGGAACTCCGGCGCGGAGGAGAACGGAAAGAACCTCGGCTACAAGCCGCGGTACAAGGAAGGCTACTTCCCGCTCCCGCCGATGGATCACTATCAGGACCTCCGCAGCGAGATGGTGCTGAACCTCCAGAAGGTCGGCATCGACATCGAGGTCCACCACCACGAGGTCGGCACCGCCGGGCAGGCCGAGATCGACATGCGCTACGACACGCTGCTCAAGACCGCCGACAACGTTATGAAGTACAAGTACGTGGTCAAGAGCGTGGCGCGGCAGGCGGGCAAGACGGTGACGTTCATGCCCAAGCCGATCTTCGGCGACAACGGCTCGGGGATGCACACCCACCAGAGCCTCTGGAAGAACGACGAGAACCTGTTCTGGGACGAGGTCGGATATGCGGGCATCTCCGACATGGCCCGGTGGTACATCGGCGGGCTGATCGCGCACGCGCCGGCGCTCCTCGCCTTCTCGAACCCGACGACGAACTCCTACCGACGTCTCGTGCCCGGATACGAAGCGCCGATCAACCTCGTGTACTCCCAGCGGAACCGCTCCGCCTGCGTGCGGATCCCGCTCTACTACAAGACGCCGGCGGCGAAGCGGCTGGAGTTCCGGACGCCCGATCCGTCGTGCAACCCCTACCTCGCGTTCGCGGCGATGCTCCAAGCGGGGATGGACGGGATCAAGAACAAGATCGAGCCGCCGGAGCCGATGGACAAGGACCTCTACGACCTGCCGCCGGAGGAGAAGGCGAGCGTCAAGCAGGTCCCCGGCTCGCTCGAGGAGGTGCTCGACGCGCTCGAGGCCGACCACCAGTTCCTCCTGGAGGGCGGCGTGTTCACCCAGGACGTCATCGACACCTGGATCGAGTACAAGCGGCTCCATGAGCTCGACGCGGTGCGCCTGCGGCCGCATCCGTACGAGTTCCACCTGTACTACGACATCTAGTCTGAGCAAGACTCGCACGCGGTCTTCGGGCCCGGAGGTGTTGATCGCCTCCGGGCCCCCGACTATCCGTCCTCGGAGGAGAACACCCGCTCCATCGCGCGGCGGGCACGGCGCGTGATCCTCCGGTAGTCCGCGAGGAAGCTCTGTCGCGGGTACTCCTCGTATCCGAGGCGGCGGGCGAGCGCCTGCTGCTCGGTCGGCGTCGCCGGAAGCATCTCCGCGTGGAGACGCCGGTCCACCTCCAGCGCGTTCTTCACGCCGTTGAGGAAGAGGAAGGCCTCTGCCAGCGTGCGGCCGACGCTCTCCTCCATCAGCCGGGCCTGCGTCAGGGCGCTGATCGCGGCGAGCGTTCCCTGGGTGCGAACCTCCGGATGCGCCGCGCCGTGGCGCATCATCGAAACCTCCACGGCGAACTGCACGTCCGCGAGGCTGCCGTAGCCGAGCTTGACGGCGAAGCGGGAAGCCTCCGGCGGCTTCACTCGCTCCCGCTCGATGCGACCCCGCATGCGAAGGACCTCCGCCTCGCGATCGAGGGAGAGCTGTTCCGGGTACGCGAAGTCGCTTGCGAGGGAGAGGAACCTGCGGCCGAGGCCCTCGTCTCCGGCGGCGGCGCGCGCGCGAAGCAGCGACTGGAACTCCCACGGATCGGCCCAGCGTTCCCAGTACTCGAGGAACCCCGCGATGGAACGCGCGAGCGGACCGCTCCTTCCCTCGGGGCGAAGATCCGCGTCCGGCTCCCATCCCTCCTCCCGCACGGCGCGCATGACCTGCTCCGCCGCTCGCGTCGCCTCGGCGAAGGCCTCCGCGCCCTCGCCCTCGTAGACGAAGACGACGTCGAGGTCGGAGGCGAAGTTGAGCTCCCGCGCCCCGAGCTTTCCGAGGGCGACGACCGCGAAGGGAAGGTCGGCATCTGCCCCGGCGACGGCGTCGCGAAGGACGGCGTCCGCGACCTTGGAGAGCTTTCCGCCGACCTCTCGTGAGGCGATCGTGCGGTCCGCGTAGTCGGCAACCACACGCAAAAGCGCGCGCTGATGATCACCGGCGGCCTCCCGCTCGCCGGGATGCAGCGCGCCGAGGAGCTCCGGACGCGCGACGAGGATGTCGGTCGCGAAGGAGCTCGCGGCAACGAGATGCGCCAGGCGACGCGGCAGCTCCGGATCGCGCGCGAGATCGTCGACGCGCGCGGCGTCCTGTCGCATCGGCGCCGTCACCCGCTCCAGGCGCACGAGCGCTGCGTCGGGCTCGCTCGCGAGCGCGAGCGTCGGCGCGAGGACCGGGAACGCGTTCGCCATCACCCGTCCGAGTCGCGCCGAAGGATCGACGAGACGTTCCAGCACCTCGTACGCGGCGGTCGCGTCCGCGAACCCGAGGCTTCGCAGGAGCTCCTCCGTCGCCGGACGGTCCGAACCGGGAGACGGCGTGCGCGACTGGGCGAACGCGTGGAGGAGCGGCCGGTAGAACAGCCGCTCGTGCAATCCCCTGACGAGCTCCGTCTCCGCCCGGTAGCGCGCGTGGAGTTCCTCGGCGCCCGAGAGATCCATCGCGCGCGCGAGCACACGCAGCGAGGCGTCGTCCGAGGGGAGCTCGTGCGTCTGCAGGTCCCGCACCAGCTGCAGCCGATGTTCCAGCCGCCGAAGGAAGCGGTACGCGTCCGCGAGCGCCTCCGCGTCGTCCTCGGCGACGTAGCCGCCGTGCGCGAGCGCCGCGAGCGTTCTGAGCGTGTTCGGCCCGCGGAGCGACGGGTCCCGGCGGCCGTGCACGATCTGCAGGAGCTGCACCGCGAACTCCACGTCACGGATGCCGCCACGACCGCGTTTGACCTCCACGTCGGCCTTTCCGCGCGAACGCATGTACTCGTCGAGGCGAACCTTGACGCTGCGAACCTCGTCGATCGACGCGGCCGGAAGCTCCTCGGGGTAGACGAACGGCTCCACGCCGCGGAGGAACGTCTCGCCGATCTCATCGTCGCCGGCGATGGCCCGCGCCTTGATCAGCGCCTGACGCTCCCACGTCGCGGACTCCTCAGCGTAGTAGCGAAGCGTCGCGTCGAGGGACAGGGAGAGCGCTCCGGCACGGCCGCCCGGACGCAGCGCCGTATCCACGCGGAGGGCCGCACCCTCCGCCGTCGGCTCGGAGAGGAGGCGGACGACGTCGGCCGCCCGCCGCTCCGCCCCGTCCTCGCCGTTCGCGTGGACGAACCCCACGTCGACGTCGGAGGAGTAGTTGAGCTCCGCGCCGCCGAGCTTTCCGAGCGCGATCACCGCAAGCTCCCCGCCGGCCGCCTCGACCGCCGTTTCGATGCACGCTTCCGCGACGTCGGAGATCTCCGCGACGACGTCCTCGAGCGGCACTCCGCTGAGATCGCGGGCGGCGACACGGAGCATCGCGCGGCGGCGGAACACGCGGAGGCCCGCTTCGGCGCCGCGGCCGGCAACGTCCGCAGCGACCTCCGTCCGCAGCTCGTCCCGCGAGCGGCGCGACACATCGCGGAGCGCGACCGTCTCCTCGGGATGAGCCACCAGAAGGTCCGCGGCGGCCCGGGAAAGGCCGAGGATCCGAGCGGCGCCCGGAAGCACCTCCGGCTCCGCGAGCACCTCGCGCGCGAAGCGGTCCTCCCCGACCCGGGAGAGCGCCACGCGAGCGAGCTCCGGATCGGGCGCCTCCGCGAGCGTTCGCCCGAGCACCTCGGGGGTCATCATCGGTGGGTTCAGCCTAGCGGCGGTTCTCCGCGCGGCGCGGCGATTTAACGGCGGCGTAACCGTCGGGCTCTCGCCAACAACTAGCCTCGAGCGCATGGCACTCTCCGACGAGCAGAACTACGTCCTGCGTACGGTCGAGGAACGCGGCATCCGCTTCGTCCGGCTGTGGTTCACCGACGTCCTCGGCTTCCTGAAGTCGTTCACGATCACCTCACAGGAGCTGGAGGGCGCGCTTTCCGAAGGCATGGGCTTCGACGGCTCCTCGATCGAGGGCTTCTCCAGGATCCAGGAGTCGGACATGGTCGCCTTGCCCGATCCCGCGACGTTCCAGGTCATCCCGTGGAAGTCCGAAGCCGAGGTCGCGCGGATGTTCTGCGACGTCTATCAGCCGGACGGCACGCCGTTCGACGGCGATCCGCGGCACGTGCTGAAGCGACAGCTGAAGCGCGCCGCCGACATGGGCTTCACGTTCTACGTCGGCCCGGAGCTCGAGTACTTCTACTTCAAGGCTTCCGACGATCCGTCGTTCCTCGACAAGGGCGGGTACTTCGACGAGACGCCGGTCGACGTCGCGACCGACTATCGCAAGCGGACCGTCGGCTACCTCGAGGCGATGGGCATCCCCGTGGAGTACGTCCACCATGAGGTCGCTCCGTCGCAACACGAGATCGATCTCCGTTACGCCGACGCGCTCACGATGGCCGACAGCGTCATGACGTACCGGCTCACCGTGAAGGAGGTGGCGCAGGAGTTCGGCATCCATGCGACGTTCATGCCGAAGCCGGTGATGGGCGTGAACGGCAGCGGGATGCACACGCACCAGTCGCTGTTCACCGGCGACCGTAACTCCTTCTTCGAGGCGTCGGACGAGTACCACCTCTCCGGCGTGGCGAAACACTACATCGCCGGGCTCCTGACGCATGCGCCGGAGATCACGCTGGTGACGAACCAGTGGGTGAACTCCTACAAGCGGCTGGTTCCCGGCTACGAGGCGCCGGTGTACACGTGCTGGGCTCGGCGGAACCGCTCCGCGCTCGTCCGCGTGCCGATGTACAAGCCCGGGAAGGAGTCCGCCACGCGGATCGAGTTCCGCTCCCCCGACCCGGCGTGCAACCCGTATCTCGCGTTCGCCGCGATGCTCGCCGCGGGCCTCGACGGCGTCGACCAGGAGATGGAGCTTCCACCGGAGGCCTCCAACAACATCTACGAGATGACCGACGAGGAGCGCCGGGCGGCCGGGATCGACTCCCTCCCCGCCGACCTCTCCGAGGCGATCCGATTGGCCGAGGAGTCGAAGGTGCTCCGCGAGGCGCTCGGAGACCACGTCCACGAGTTCCTGATCCGGAACAAGCGCGAGGAGTGGAACTCCTACAAGGCCTACGTCACGCCGTTCGAGCTGGAGCGTTACCTGCCGATCCTGTAGCGGTCGGCTGAGGCAGGGGCCAGCCTTCCGCGGAGAGCCTGGGACCGTCCCCAGCATGTCGCCCTTCTGGGGGACGGCGCCTACCGTTCGGTATCCCCCGTTGACAACCCTCCGCCCGTGCGGGAACCTACATCGTCGTGCTTACCGGGCGCGGAGCCCTCCGGCAACGCGCCCATGGGGTTTCTCCTCAAGGCATGCTTCCGCCGCCAGCGGACGTGCCTGCCCTCCGAGGAGCTCGAGCGGAAGGTTGCGTCCCATGCGGAAGATCGTGTCCCGTCTCCTCAGTCTCGCCGCGGCCGCCGCGCTGATCGGCACGGTCCTCGTGGCCGCAGCACCACAGGCCCTCGCCGACCAAACGATGGGCGGCGGCGAGACCGATCCCCTCACCGTAAGGATCACTCCCGACCTGAACTGTGCGGTGAACCATCAGGGAGACACTGCAGGAGAGTTCTATGGGAATACCGCCTGCGGAACGTTCCTCTACGTCGGCGACCCCAACGACACGAACAACCCCGGCACGTTCTACGGACCTGCCACCGTGCCCGCGGGACCGGCGACCACTCCCTTCACGCCGGCCGGCTCGCAAACGTTCACCGGAACGGGAACGAACGCGGATCCGGAGAAGGTCGTCACGACCGTCGACGCCGGTTCCACCGGGCTGCACATCACACAGACCGACACGTACGTGTCGGGACAGGAGTCGTATCAGACGTCCGTTCAGGTCACGAACACGACAGGAAGCCCGATCAGCGCGGAGCTCTATCGCGCCGGGGACTGTTACCTCCAGAACTCGGACACGGGATTCGGCGCCAGGGATACACAAACCGGAGCGGTTTCCTGCGTGGGCGTCGAGCCGGGCTCGAGTCCACCCACGCCGGGTGAGCGCATCATCCAGTGGTACCCGATCTCCGCGGGCAGCCAGAACTACGAGGCCGGATTCGGTCAGGTGTGGAGTGCCGTCGCCAGCGGTAACCCGCTGCCGAACACCTGTCGTTGCAACGAGGTCGTCGACAACGGAGCCGGCCTGAGCTGGGGAATCACCGTCCCGGCGAACGGAACGCTCCGCCGCTCGCAGATCACGACGTTCTCCCCTCTGGGGATCCAGCCGCTCTCGACGTCGAAGACGGCGGACGACTCGAGCGTCTCACCGGGTCAGCAGACGGGCTACACCATCACCGTGCACAACCCAAACGTGAACGATGTCACGCTCAGCGACGTTACCGACAGCCTGCCGAGCGGGTTCAGCTATGTATCGGGGAGCACGACGGACGGAGACGGTAACCCGGTGCCAGACCCCGACGGGACCAGCAACCTCACCTGGAACGGACCATTCACGGCTCCGGCGAGCGGAGACTTCTCCATCCACTTCAACGTGCAC
>JBJMLP010000067.1:0-16162 GCA_045805245.1 Actinomycetota bacterium
ACTCCGCCTCGATGCGCGCCTGCGCGGGGTCGTACACGCCGCACGGGAGGTCGCAGTGCGCATGGACGCCGCGACGGGGCTTGAGCCAAGCTTTCATGACGGTGGAAACCATTCCTCCTCCTTCAAGGGCCGCTTCGCGGGAAACCTATCACCGCGGAAGAGCTACGCGGTGGGCCCTTTTCGCGCTCGCGCTGGTCGCGTGGCGCCTGTTGCTGCGCAGGCCGTTCCGCGTGGAGATCCGCGGCGGCAGCATGGAGCCCACGCTCCACGACGGAGAGTGGGCGGTGGCTTTCCGGAAGCCTCCACTGGTTGGTCGGGTCGTCGTCGTCGAGCATCCGGAGCGGCCCGGCTTCGAACTCGTGAAGCGCGTTGCCGGCGCGCCCGGAGATGCGATCGGAGGGCGACGGCTCTCCGCCGGGGAGTGGTGGGTCGAGGGGGATCGAGCCGAAGCCTCGACCGACAGCCGCTCGTTCGGACCCGTTCCGAGGAGCTCCATCCGCGGAGCTGTCGTCCTCGTATATGCCCCATGGAGCAACCGCCGTATGCTCTGAGTCCTTTTCCGAAGAGAGGGGATCGTCGATGCGCAGGTCGGCCCCGTTCGCTCGTCTGCTGATGCTCGTGATCGCGTGTCTCACGCTGGTCCTCGCGGCGTGTTCCTCTCCAGAGCAGCCGAAGACGTCCGTCGCTGCCTCCGCCTCCGGACGGAAGGCTGGAACGGAAACCGGTTCCGCGGAGGCGGACGGAGGGGACTCGCAGCCGGGCGAAGAACAGTCCCGCGAGGGCGAGACCGACGACGCCGACCGCATCCAGCGCACGGGGATCGCTCCGCGCACCGGTCCGCTCGACCGCGCGCCTGCGCAGGGCTGGGCCGGCGAGACGCTCTTCGGACACGGCAACGACTGGGAGCCGAACGTCGCCGCCGACCCGAGCGCCCCGTACGTCTACATGGTCACGACCCGGTACAGCGGCCACCCCGCGTGTCCGACGTGCACGAAGTATCCGTACATCGCGCTCAAGATCTCCAACGACGACGGGCAGACGTTCGGGCGCCGGAAGTACCTCTGTCCGTGTCCGGGACGAACGGGCGGTCAGTACGACCCGCAGATCGAGACCGACGCGCAGGGAGACGTCTACGCGGCCTGGATCAACGGTGGGTTCCGCATCGTGGAGAGCCGCTCCACCGACCACGGGAAGACCTGGAGCACTCCGAGGGTGGTGACCCATGGAGGGCCGGGCTGGGGCGATCATCCGTGGCTCGCGGTGAGCCCGAGGGGCAACGACGTCTACATCGCGTTCAACCACCAGGACAGCTACATCGCCCAGTCGCACGACTTCGGCCGGACCTGGGAGAAGCCGATCCGTACCAATGCGGTTCATCGGTACCACTACGCGGGCGGTGGCTACGTGTTCCCGAACGGCGACGTGGTCTTCAGCCAGGCGAACTATCCGCTCGACAAGGGCTACGCGGGGCCGGTGAACATCGTCTCCAGTTGGTCGCATGACGACGGGAAGACCTGGCACACGACGCAGGTCGACTCGGTCGGCGTTCAGCCTCCGTGCGTGGACAACCGTGGCTGCCCGAACAATCACCTCGGTGGTCACGCCAACCTCGCGGCCGACGCCGAGGGGGACCTCCTCATCACGTATGACGGGGCGATCTACGACAAGGGCCCGCAGTACGTCTACGTCGGCCGCTCCACCGACGAAGGAAAGACGTGGGGACCGCGCACGCGTCTGTCTCCGGCAGGGAAGGAGGTCGCGACGACGCCCACGGTCTCCGGATCCGGTGAGGGCGACTTCGGCGTCTGGTACTACGACGAGCGGAACGGTCCGCACGAGTGGAACGTCTGGTATCGCAGCTCCAGCGACGGCGGCCGGACGTGGTCGCCCGACGTTCGCATCTCCGACGCGCGTGGTGGCGTGGGGTACAAGAACGCGCGAGGGTTCGGCGCGGACTACGGCGACTACGGCGATATGACCGTGATGAGCAACGGAGAGACGTTCGCGATCTGGGGAGAGGGCTACAGCTACTTCGGCCCCGGCGGCACCTGGTACAACCGCACCACCGGCTAGCCGTCCGCGTTACGTGAGCGGGTTGTCCGCCTTCGGGAGCGGGCTGTCGCTCGGCTCCGGCGCCGGGCTTTCGTCGGGCGTCGGCGGAGGCGCCGGAGCGACCGCGTGCGAGCCCTCGTCGTTGCCTTGGTCGTTCCCCTGGCCGCCCTCGCCGTGCTGGTTTCCGGGCGGGCCTCCATCGTGACCGTTCGCAACCCCGTTGGGATCACCCGAGTCCCCGTGATCCTTCGGCGGAGGAGCCGTCTCCTTCGTCGGAGGAGCCGGGGCCGGTGTCGTCGTTACGGCCGCCGGACGTGGAGAAGGATCGGTGGCGTGGTTGGCGTCCTTACGCGCGACGGAGTGGTCATCGACCGCAGCGGTGTGTTTGCCGCTCCGTGCCGGTGCGGTGCGGTCCCCTCCGAAGGCGACGAGCCCGATCACCGCGGCGATCGCGATGGCGGCAGCGAGAGCGCACGCCACGACCCACGACCGCCGGCGCGGAGGCGGCTCCGGCGCGACGTCCGCCGCGGTTGCCCTAGGCGCTCCCTCGATCGCGGGGATCAGCAATGGTGCCGTCCGTGAGTCCTCGCCGAGAGGCTCCGTTCCAGCGGCGACCTGCGGGACCGTCCTTCCGGCCGCCGCCTCGTCGAACAAGCGCGGGAGCTCCTCCTCGGCGGGCCGCGCGGCCGGATCCTTCTCCAGGAGCGCGGAGACGATCGGCGCGAGCGAGCCCGCGCGCCGCATCGGCGGCGGAGTGTCGTGCACGACGGCGTGGAGCGTCGAGATCGCCTCGCCTTCCCCGAACGGAGGCGCTCCCTCCACCGCGTAGTACAAGGTCGCGCCGAGGCCCCACAGGTCGGTGCGTGCCGACGCGGGCTCGCCCTGCGCCTGCTCCGGCGACATGAACGCCGGAGAGCCGATGACCTCACCGGTCGCCGTGAGGCTCGGGTCGTCTTTCACGGAGGAGATGCCGAAGTCGGCGAGCTTGACGCGGCCGTCGTCGAGGAGCAGGACGTTGCGCGGTTTCACGTCACGGTGAGTGATGCCGTGCTCGTGCGCGGCCCGGAGCGCGCTCGCGATCTGCCGCCCGACCTCGATCGCTCGCTGCTCGTCGAGCGGACCGTTCGCGGCGACCTCGTCGTGGAGGCTCTGCGCGTCGAGGAGCTCCATGACGATGTAGCTCGCGCCGTCCTCCTCGAGCATGTCGTAGACCGTGACGATGCCGGGATGGTGGAGGGCCGCGGCGGCGCGCGCCTCCCGGGCGGCTCGCGCCCGTGCCCGCTCGCCGGAGTCCGTGCCGGCGGGAGGGAACATCTCCTTCACGGCGACGGAGCGACCCAGCAGCGTGTCCTCCGCGCGCCAGACGACCCCCATCCCGCCGCGGGCGACCTCCTCCGAGAGCTCGTAGCGTCCGCCCAGCGTTCGGACGGCTTCCCCTGCTCGCATGGGAGCAGAGATACCCAGAGACGTAACGGGTCACGCGGAAAATCCGGGCCCCGGGCGGTTCAGCCGGGCGGGAGGACCCAGACGTCCCAATCGCCGACGACCGCGAACCCCATCCGCTCGTAGACGTGGCGGCCCTCCTCGCTCGCCTGGAGCCACGCGAGGTCCGCGCGCTCCCGTGCCCAGTCCGCCGCGGCGGCGGTGACGGCCGTTCCGATCCCGCGTCCCCGAGCGTCCGGAACGGTGGCCACTCCGAAGACGCCGACGGTCCCCTCGATCTCGACGGCGAGGGAGCTGGAGACGGGCCTGCCCTCGAACCGCGCCAGGAGGCAGGCGATCTCCCGAGTGCCGAGGAGGGACGGAGCCAGGTACGCGCGGGCGACGTCCGGGCGCATGCCGAACACCGCCGCCTGCATGGCCCAGAGTTCCTCGAGGTCGTCGCCGGCCGAGAGCGTGGAGATCTCCACGCCGGGCGGCGGGGCTGCGGGAGCGAGCGCGGACACGGCCGCCGCCATCGCCGGCCGGGTGACGCCGACGATCAGCCCGAGATCCGCCGCCGCCCGCTCCACGGCGGGATGGCGTCCGCGGCAGAGATCGAGGCCGATCCGGAATCCGTGGTCGGAGAACGTCCGCTTCGCCGCGGCGAGCGCAGCCGGAGGATCCTCCGGCTCGCGTTCGATCAGGGCGACGTTGAGCTGTGGGTCCGCGATCTCCGTCAGCGCGATGAGGACGCCGTCGGCGCGCTCCACGGTTCCGCCGACGGCTCGAGCGTTGATCTCCCACGCGCGCGCGAGGCCCGCAGCGACGCGATCGGAGACCTCCGTCATCCCTCCATCTCCCGCTCGAGGTGCCACCGATCCTCGTCGGAACGACGGACGACGTCGAGGCGCGTGCCGTCCTCCAAGGCCAGCCGGAACCGTTCGGTCGGAACGCCGTTCCGCTCCTCGTGCCAGGAGCGTTCCACCGTCACGTCCTCCCGAACGCCGCCCCATCGGATCGCGCGCGGTGCCTCGTCGGCCTTTCCGCCCGCGTAGAACTCCACCTCGATCTCGGGGGAGCGGGAGATCCACCACGGCAGCACCGGCGCGAAGGCAGCGAACAGGATGCCGATCAGCGCGACGGTTCCGGCGTCCCCGAGCGCCGGCAGGAGCGCGATCGCGAGGAGCGCCGCCAGGACGCGGGAGAGGTTGTAGGCGACGTCGTAGACGGCGAAGACGCGGCCGCGGTAGGCATCCGGCATCGCCTCTTGCACCATCGTGTCGACCGGCACCTTCTTCCACGCGAACGTCAGGCCGACGGCGAAGCTCGCGATCAGCACGGTTGCGCGATCGATCGCGAGGGAGACGAGAACGAGTGTCGCGCCACCGATCACGAAGGCCCACGCGACGATGCGTTCCTTCGACAGCCGCGACTCCAGGGCGCCGACGGAGAGCAGGCCGGCGAACACTCCGACCCCGCCGGCCCCGATCAGCCAAGAGAACGACCCGACGCCCTCTCGGAACCGGTGCCGGAACACGACGAGGGAGACGACGAGCACCACACCCTGCCCCATCTGGTCGAGGGTGATCGCCGTGATCGGGCCGAGCGCTCTCGGGGCGCGGGCGAGGCGCTTGATGCCGTCGGCGAACTCCGTTCCGATGCGCCCGAGTTCCGAACGGAGCGGCGCGGTCGGGAGCCGGTGCGGTGCCAGGTCGGAACGGATATGGGCGGCGATCCCGGAGGCGACGACCCACAGGAGGGCAGCGACTCCGACCACCGGCGCGGAGCCCGACGTGTCCGCGAGCTGTCCGCCGACGAACACGCCGCCGAGGAGCGCCACGGTTCCACCGACCGTCGCGAGCGAGTTCGCGATCAGGAGATCCTCCGTCGGAACGAGGCGCGGAACGACCGCCTGCGCGGTCGCGAGGTAGAAGCGGTTGACCGACAGAACGAGCAGCGCTCCCAAGTAGAACGGGAAGGGCAGGTGGACCGGGTCGAACAGCACGAGCGGAACGAACAGGACTCGCAGCCACGGCGACAGCACGAGGATGCGCCGGCGCGACCAACGATCGATGAACACCCCCGCGAACGGCCCGATGACCGAGAACGGAAGGACCACGACGATCGTGGCCTTGGCGAACCCCGCCGCCGTTGTCTGCTTCTCCGGCGAGAAGACGAGGGAGGCGATCAGTGCCGCCTGGAAGAGGCCGTCTCCGAACTGGCTCGCGAGCCGGATCGCGAACAGCTTCGAGAAGTCCGCGCTGCGGAGCGCCTCCCGGGCACGGGGAAGGGTCCCTCTCATCGGTCCGCCGGGCCGGGGGCATCGAGATCCCACAGGAGGTTGGCCACGTCGTTGAGCGTTTTGGCGCCGTCCAGGGCTCCAGGAAACGCGGAGATGACCGGCTCGATCATGTCGTAATCGTGAACGAGCGTGAACGCCATCATGCGGTCGCGCCAGTCGGAGTCAGGCGACAACCCTCCGTATGTGTCGAAGGCGATACGGAGAAGGGACTTGTCCGCGCGGAACGCCTTCAGGTGAACCGAGACCAGCTCGTAGTGTGGATCGCCGATCATCGCGTCGTTGAAGTCGACGATCCCGGTCGGTTCGAGGGCGCCGGGTGACCCCGTCACGAAGATGTTGCCGCGGTGGAGATCTCCGTGGATGAGCCTCTGCGGTGACCGGTCGGGGTCGACGAGCTCGCGCCGCTCCCACACGTAGTTGCGGACGCTCGTGGCCAGCCGCTCGGGAAGGGATCCCCAAAAGAGGTGATCGCGTTCGGATCTCACCATCCGATCCCGGATGAGCTCGGCGTAGGTGGACCGCGCGAGCAGTTCGGAATCCGCGACGCTCATATTGGGGAGCCGCCGCGTCACCGAACCGGCGAAGACCGCGACGCGCTCCATGTCCTCTTGTCGCACGGCATCTCCGAACGAACGGAGGTCCCGACCCGGCATCGCGCCGAGGATGAGGAACGGCCACCGCCAGCCGGATCCCTCATAGAGCGCTCCCTCCGCAAGGACGTTGGTGATCGGAAGACCTGCGCCTTTCGTTGCTCGGTAGAAAGCGCGCTCGGTCGCGAGACACTCCTCTCCGAACCAAGGCTCGTAGTGGAGCTTTACGAAGAAGCGCTCCCCGATCAGCACCGTCGGATGCGTCGTCGGGAAGAAGGTCACGACGTCTCCCTCGTCGGAAAGACCGGCTCCCCGAAGCGCTGCGCGCGCGTACGGCTCCCAGAACTCGGCGTCGCGGAGCGAGGCCTCGTATTCCTCGTCGGAGCCGAAACCCGGACGTGGGGGCGCCTTCATGCCCGACGGATCACGTGGCCACGGCCCGCGGCGTCTGCGCGACACGGAATGGATCGGCTACCGGATGGTCTGCGAGTCGAGGGAGTGCGTCTTCTCCAGCTGAGCGAGCGACGACACCGAACGGATCCGGGTAGCCGGTGCGGTCGAGCTGCTCGAGCAACATCCGTAGCGCAGGGTGAAAGCCAGGAACAGTACGAGTCCCGCTGAGAGCGCTGCGGCGACGATCGCGACCCCGCGCTTTCGCCCAGACCAAGCCACGATCAGCGCCAGGATCGAGAGCGCTGCGGAGACCATCGTCAGGATGCCGGTGATCGCGGTGAAGAACGTCCATGAGGCCCATCCGAATACCGCCACCGCAAGCGCGAGCATCGGGAGCATGCGACTGCCCGCGAGTAGGAGCGGTTCCCCCTCGGTCGGCGGCGTGTTCTCCATGCCGCCGCGCGCCCTTAGGCCGGCTGGGTGTCGAAGAACGCCGTCCAGTCCGCGCCCGCGGAGCGGCCATTGCCGAGGATGAACTCCTCCACCATGTCGTGCGCGGCCTCGTCGGAGAACTGCACGGGCGGCGACTTCATGAAGTAGGCGCTCGGTCCGATCAGCGGTCCGGACACGCCGCGATCCATCGCGAGCCGCGCGCAGCGGATCGCGTCGATCACGATGCCGGCGGAGTTCGGAGAGTCCCACACCTCGAGCTTCAGCTCGATGTTGAGCGGCACGTCGCCGAACGCCTGGCCCTCCAACCGGATCTGCGCCCACTTGCGATCCTCCAACCACGGCACGTAGTCGGAGGGCCCGATGTGGATGTCGTGCTTGTCGAGCGACTTGCGCATCTGACTCTGCACGGACTGCGTCTTGGACTTCTTCTTGGAGACGAGACGCTCGCGCTCAAGCATGTTCATGAAGTCCATGTTGCCGCCGAAGTTCAGCTGGTAGGTGCGGTTGAGCTTCACGCCGCGGTCCTCGAAGAGCTTCGTCAGGATCCGGTGCACGATGGTTGCGCCGACCTGGCTCTTGATGTCGTCGCCGACGATCGGAAGGCCGGCGTCGGCGAACTTCTTCGCCCAGGTCCGGTCCGACGCGATGAAGACGGGGATGCAGTTCACGAAGGCCGCGCCCGCGTCGATCGCGGCCTGCGCGTAGAAACGCGTAGCGTCCTCCGACCCGACCGGCAGATAGGACACCAGGACGTCGACCTCCGCGGCCTTCAAAGCTTCGGTCACGTCGACCGCGGCGGAGTCGGACTCCTCGACCGTCTCGCGGTAGTACTTCCCGAGGCCGTCGAGCGTCGGGCCGCGGAGGACCTCCACGCCGGTCGGAGCGACTTCGGCGAAGCGGATCGTGTTGTTCGGCTCGGACAGGATCGCCTCGGCGGCCTCGCGGCCGACCTTCTTCGCGTCCACGTCGAAGGCGCAGACGAGCTCCACATCGTGAACGTGATACGGACCGAGCTCCACGTGCATCAGACCGGGGACGGTGTCCTCGGCGGAAGCATCCTTGTAGTACTCCAGGCCTTGAAGCAGCGCGGATGCGCAGTTGCCCATGCCCACGATGCCAAGACGGACCTTGCTCATGCGCTACGCTCCTTTCGAAGCGTCGTGCGTCGACGCTTCCCCCTCGAAGGTTCAGCCGGTGCCCCTCGGCGCTCCGACTTGATCAAGCCGTCGAGCCACGCGATGTCGTGTTCGGTGGCGTCCTGCCCGTGCCGCATCAGCGACAGCGTGTAGGTGTCGAACCTTTCCCGCGTGGTCTCGAGCGAGTTCGTGATGTGTTGCAGCCGCTCCTCCAGATAGGCCCGGCGCCTCTCCAGCAGACGGATCCGCGTCTCCGGGCCCAGATACTTGAAGAACGCGAGCCTGACGCGGAAGCGGTTGTCCTCCCAGGACTCCTGCCCCGCCTCCTGGAGGAGCTCCAGGAACAGCTCCTCGCCCTTGTCGGTGATCCGGTAGACGTTCTTCCGCCTTCCGACCTGCTCCGTGGAGAACTCTCGCTCCACGGCCCCCTGACGCTCCAGTCGCTGGAGCGTGGGATAGAGGCTTCCGTAGGACACCCGCCAGAACCCGCCCAGCGTGTCCGAGAGGCGCTTGGACAGCTGATAGCCATGCATCGACCGCTCCTTGAGCAAGCCGAGGATCGCGAGTTCGAGCATCGGGGTACCCTTCCCCTGCGCCGCCTATCGGTCCGGCGGGTTGCATCGGAACGATATATCGGATGGATATATCGAAACGATATATACGGCCTTCCCGCGTCGGCTGTCAATCAGGGCCCGACGGCCGATCCCGGAGCCGTGCGGCCCGGACGATGGTCGGGAAGAAGGGCGGTCGCTAGACTACGCGCGTTCCCGACCCCGCACTCGTTCCTATGTCCAGAGTTCTCCTGATCGGATGGGATGGCGCTGACTGGCGCATCCTCGATCCGATGATCGAGCAGGGCGCGCTTCCGAACCTGAAGTCGCTCGTCGATCGCGGAACGAGGTCCGTCCTCCGCTCCACGATCCCGACGCACTCGTGGGCGGCGTGGCCGTCGTTCCTCACCGGCGTGGACCCGGCGGAGCACGGGGTCTACGACATCCTCGAGACGGTCCCGGGAACGCACAAGCAGTACCCGGTCACGTACCGCTCGATCAAGGAGCGGACGTTCGTGGAGGATCTCTCGGCCGCCGGCAAGACGGGTGTCTACGCGGACGTCCCGTTGATGTTCCCCGCGCCGCCGATCAAAGGAAACGTCGTCGCCGGCGGCGTGCTCCCCAAGGGGCGCCCCTACACCCATCCGGAGGACCTTCCGGACAAGCTCGAGAAGGCCGGCGCCCCCTGGGAGATCAACGGGATGTCCTGGACGACGTACCGGAACAAGCCGGATGCCTATCTGGACGAGGCCCTCCGCATCACCGCGAAGCGGATCAAGGCGACGGAGTGGATGATGGACAACACCGACTGGGACTTCCTGATGTCGGTGTGGGTCTCGGTCGACCGGACGCAACACTGTCTCTCCAACTACATCGGCCCGGACCATCCGGACTATCCGAAGCTCTCGAAGACCCCGCGCTATCAGAAGGTCCTCGACGTCTACCGCCAGCTCGACGACTCGATCGGCGCGATGGTCGAGCGCACGAACGACGACGACACGATCATCTTCATGTCCGATCACGGGTTCCAGAGCTGCTCGCGGGCCGTCAACATGGACCAGCTGCTCCACAAGCTCGGCTATCTCGAGTTCTCCGCGAGCAACATGCTCTACGGACCGATGCAGTGGGGACCGATGCGCACGGTCGCGCGCAAGATCTACGACGTGCTCGGCCTGCACGGAAAGGTCTCCCTCAAGCAGGCGGTCAACTGGCAGAAGACGAAGGCCTACACGTCGATCCGTTCCACCGGCGAGGGCGTCTCCATCAACCTCGCGGGCCGCGACCCCGACGGGATCGTCGACCCCGCCGACTTCGAGAAGGTGCGGAACGAGCTGATAGACCGGCTCGCGAACTTCGTCGATCCGGAGACGGGCAAGAAGCCGGTCAAGGCGATCTTCCGCCGCGAAGAGGTCTTCAAGGGCAAGTATGCCGACACCGCTCCGGACATCCTGATGGAGCCGGCGGAGCAGTACTCCCTCACGCACGCGAAGTCCGCCGTGGAGAAGGCGGACTGGCTCGCGGGCGACCACCGCCCGGAGGGCGTGATCGCCGTCGCCGGACCGCAGGTCAAGCCGTTCGCGGAGCCGCCGATGCTCATCGACCTCGCTCCCACGATCCTGGCCGCGCTCGACGCGCCGGCCTCGATCGGGCACACCGGCCGCGTCCTCACCGAGGTGGTCGGAGCCGACGCGACGACCCGTGCAGGTGCGTCGGTCGGTACCGCGCGGACGGAGGATGCCGGCCCCACGGTCTCCACCGACGAGGCGGAGGAGATGGAGGAGCACCTCCGCGGCCTTGGCTACCTCGAGTAAGGACCCGGCACCCGCGCCGGTTGCGGCGAAGCCGTCCGGAGGCCTGCGCGGCGCGATCGAGGCGGCCCTCCCGAAGGCGCAGTTCGGCGACCAGCTAACGATCCTGTCCGGCACCGGGCAGAACATCGCCGGGCTCGCCGTCTTCGTCCTCGCGAGCCTCGGAACGAACATCTTCATCGCGCGAACGCAGGGCGCGCGTTCGCTCGCGGTCGTCACCCTCGCGACCCAGCTCGCGTTCATCGGCGGCGCCGCCACGCGTTTCGGGATGGACATGGCCGCGGTCCGCATCGTCGCGATCGACGTCGGAAAGGGAGAGCGGGGTCGCGTCCGCGGCGTCGTTCGTCAGGCCGTTCTGGTCGCCGCTCTCGTGAGCGCCGTCGTCGCCGTCGTGATCTTCCTCGGCGCGGGTCAGCTGGTCGACTGGTTCGTGAACGGAGGCGGCAACTCGTGGGCGTTCCGCGCCGCCGCGATCGCGCTCCCGTTCGTCGCGCTCTGCCAGGTCTACCTCGGCGGGAGCCGGGGGCTGAAGATCATGCGTCACACCCTCTACGCCTACTGGATCGGTCAGCCCGTCGCGTGGATCGGCCTGCTGATCGCGGGCTGGGTCTTCGAGGAGTTCCGAGGCGGTCAGCTGACGGTCGGTTGGACCGTCAACGCGTACGCGCTCTCCTGGATCATCGCCACGCTCGCGGCGGCGTTCTTCTGGAACCGAACGACGAAGGACTTCGGCCGCGCGGAGCCGGAGCCCGGCCAGCTCGGCGCGCTGGTCCGCTACGGAGCGCCTCGCGCGCCGGCCGCGCTGCTCTCCCAGGCCCTGTTCTGGACCGACTTCTTCGTCGCGGCTCGCTACGTGAACAAGCAGGAGCTCGGCGTCTACGCCGCGTCGGTCCGCGTTTCACAGGCGCTGGTGCTGTTCCTGATCGCGGTGAACTACATGTTCAGTCCGTTCGTGGCCGATCTCCACGAGCGCGGAGAGCGGGAGAAGCTCGACGGCCTCTACAAGGCCCTCACGCGGTGGATGCTCGCCGGAACGATCCCGATCCTGCTCCTGATGCTCGTCGTTCCAGGGCCGATCCTGCTCGTGTTCGGTGGGAACTTCGAGTCGGGAACGACGGCGCTGCGGATCCTCCTGATCGGACAGCTCGTCAACGTTGCGGTGGGAAGCGTCGGGTTCATCCTGATCATGGTCGGGCGAACGGGATGGGACCTAGCCGTCTACGCGGGGTCCTTCCTCCTCGACGTCATCGTCGCGCTGATCCTGTGTCCGCACCTCGGAACGACCGGCGCCGCGATCGCGCAGGCGATCACCCTCGCGGTCTCCAACGGCGTGCGGCTGTGGCTGGTGTGGCGGTTCGTGCACATCCAGCCGTTCAACCGGTACTACTTCCGCCTCGCGATCCCGGCGGGCGTCACGTTCGTCGCGATGTCGGCGACGCATCTCGTGCTCCGTCACGCCGCGTGGCCGGTCGATCTCCTCGGCACCGGCATCGTGGGCGCGTTCGTCTACTTCACGATGATGCTGCTCGCCGGTCTCACGCCGACGGAGAAGGGGGCGCTGATGCGCCTCCTCGGCCGGAACCGGAGCGCGCCCGCGACGCCGTAGCTCGAAGGAGGTCGAAGCGCTACAGGTTCAGCGTGAACTCCGCACGCATGTCGCTCAGGATGTGGATCGACACCGATCCCGCCGCGTGCGCGTAGTCGCCGGTCCCTCCGGTCACCGCGAACGTGAACGGGCCCGTGTGCTGGTCCAGCCGGAAGGCTCCCTCCGACGTGAGCTGTCCCTTGTGCGTGAAGAAGAGCGACGTCGTGCACTGCCAGAACTTGTTCACGTTGAGCTCGCAGCGGACGTAGCCGTTGCCGACGTCGTGGTGGGAGGAGTTCAGGAGATCTCCTTGCGCGAACCACGCGGAGCCGGGATGGACACCGCCGGCGGCGTTCACCAATCCGGTCTTGAGAGCCTTCGCCGTGTACGTCGGGCCTTTGGCCGCGGTTGCGCCGGACGTGGTGAGGATCACCAGGCCGGCGACCAGGAGGAGTGACGCCGGAACGGTGACTGCAAGGGCACGGGCGTGCCGCATCTTGAGCCTCCTTCGTCGGAGAAGTCAGGCGAAGCATCCGTTGAGACCGGGGAAACCGCAAGGAAGCTCCCGAGATTGCCCGAGTCGCTATCCTGGCCGCGTGGCTCCCTCACTTGACCGCGCGCTGACCCGTCGCGGGTTCATTCTGGGCGCCGCCGGTGCCGCTGCGGGCGTCCTGGCGGCACCGGTCGCCCGCGCGAGCGGTCGGGCCGCCGATGCATCGGCGACCGGGTCCGCCCCTCTGTGGCGGACCGCGTTCCAGCGCGGTCTCGTCTACGGCTCCTCCACGGCGACGTGGCAGATCTCGGACCCGGAGTACCGCGACCTGTACGCGCGCGAGGCTGCGATCCTGTTCCCAGAGGACGACATGCTGTGGTATCGGATCCGTCCGACGCCGACGTCCGGGCTGGACTTCACGTATCCCGATCGCATCGTCGCGTTCGCGGAGCGGCGCGGCATGCTCGTGTTCGGGGCGCATCTCGTCTGGGACGAGGGGTTCGGAGACGGGTGGAGCGACGACGACCTCTGGGGCATGGACGAGCAGAGGGCGCGAACCGTCCTCTTCTCGACGGTCCGGCGGATGGTGGAGCGTTACCGCGGTCGCGTCGTCGCTTGGAGCGTCGCGAACGAGGTGGTCGATTCCCAAGGTCTCCGTCACGACGTCCCCTGGTACAACACGATCGGTCCCTCCTACGTCGCGGAGGCGTTCCACACGGCCCGCCGCGCCGACCCGGACGCGATGCTCGTTCTGAACGAGTACGGGTTCGAGGCCGATGACGCCTTCTCCTCCGCGGCCGCGAAGCGGCGCGCGACGCTCCGCGTGATCGATTCGCTCCTTCGCGACGACGTTCCGGTGGACGCGCTCGGGATCCAGGCGCATCTCGTGGCGGGCCCGTTCCTCCGAGGCTTCGATCCGGTCGCGTACCGCGGCTTCCTTTCAGAGGTCGCCTCACGAGGGCTGAAGATCCTCATCACCGAGATGGACGTGAAGGACAGCGGCCTGCCGGCCGACGCCTCGGTCCGTGACCGTGGCGTCGCGGATTGTTACCGCCGGTACCTCGAGGTGGCCCTCCAGGAGCCGGCCGTCGTCGCGCTGATGACGTTCGGGCTCTCGGACCGCTACACCTGGCTGCAGGAGGACTATCCGCGCCGCGACGGCGCGCGCAGGCGGCCATTGCCGTTCGACGGGCAGCTCCGCCCGAAGCCTGCCTTCAGGGCCCTGCAAGCGGAGCTCTCGACGGCTCCGGTTCGCGGGCCGCAGTGGATCCCTCCTCGCGCGCTCTGAACGCTCGAAGGGCCGTCGCCTAGACGGGCCGGGCGAGGCGGAGTGATTCCTCCACCGCTTCGGTCGGGGACTCCACTCGGGTGATGGCCTCCACCGGCCTGCCGCGCTTGGAGAGCTCCCACGTTCCGAGGCCCACCACCGGCTTGCCCAGCTTGAGCGCGAACGCGACCTCGGAAAGCGTGCCGAACTCCCCGGAGATCGCGACGATCACGTCCGACGTCCGAACGATGATCGCGTTTCGCGTCTCTCCCATCCCGGTGGAGACCGCGACGGTGAGATGCGGGCTCCCGGGATCGCGGTCGTCGCCGGGGAGGATGCCGATCGACACCCCTCCCGTCTTTTCGCACCCACGCGCGGCGGCGTGCATCACTCCGCCGAGACCGCCGCAGACGAGCACGGCTCCGGCTCGGGCGAGACCTTCGCCGATCGCCTCTGCCTGGTCGAGCTCCATCCGCGTCGCGTCGTTCGGGCCCACGACGGCGACGTACGGAGGTCCGCCGCGTGGGCTCAACCCCACGACTCCCCGAGCATCGCGGAGAGCAACGCGACCGCTCCGGCCTTGTCGAGCGGCTCGTTCCCATTGCCGCACTTCGGAGACTGCACGCACGACGGACATCCGTGCGAGCACGGACAGTTCCGCACCGCCTCGAGCGTCGCGGCGAGCCAGCGCTCCGCGGCGAGGAAGCCGCGCTCGGTGATGCCGGCTCCTCCCTCGTAGCCGTCGTAGACGAAGATCGCGCACGTTCCGGTGTCGGGATGCATCGCGGTGGAGACGCCGCCGACGTCCCAGCGGTCGCAGGTCGCGACGAGCGGGAGGAGTCCGATCGCCGCGTGCTCCGCTGCATGTGCCGATCCCGGGAGCGCCGCGGGCGAGATCGCGGCCCGCTCGACGACTTGCGGCGGGATCGCCCACCACACGGCCTTCGTCTCCAGCGGCTGCGGCGGAAGGACGAGCGGCACCGTGTCCACGATGTCGCCCGTCACGTGGAGACGCCGAACGTAGCCGGTGATCTGCCGCGTCACGCGGACGGTTCCGAAGAACATCGGCGTCTCGCGGATCGCGTCCTCGTCCTGCGTTCCCTCGACGGAGATGTCGGTGATGTCACGGGACTGCGTGTAGTAGTCGGCCTCGGTCCGCCGAACGACGGCGACCTTGCCGGCGATGTCGAGGTCGACCACCTCGAACTGCTCTCCCTGGTGGAGATAGATCGCGCCCGGATGGACGTGCACGAACGCGCGCGATTCGTCGACCGTTCCGATGAGCTCACCGGTCCCCTCCACGACGATGGAGTACACGGAACCCGACGCCGACCGGATGTCGATCGCGCGGTGCGGCGACCCCCTCCCGCGCTCGTGGAGCGTTCCACGGCGCCGGACCAGGCGTCCTTCCTCGAGCATCCGCTCGACCGCCGCCGGCGCCGCGTCGCCGAAGATCGCGATCTCCTCCTCGGCGAGCGGATACTCGCGCGCGGCGCATGCGAGATGCGGCTCGAGCACGAAACGGTTGGAAGGATCGATCACCGCAGCCTCCGGAGGCTTGTCGAAGAGGTCCTCCGGATGCGTCACGAGATACTGGTCGAGCGGGTCGTCCTGTGCGATCAGCACCGCGAGCGATCCCGTGTCGCGCCGCCCGGCGCGTCCCGCCTGCTGCCACATCGATGCGCGGGTTCCCGGATACCCGGTGAGGATCGCCGCGTCGAGCGAGCCGATGTCGATGCCGAGCTCCAGCGCGTTCGTGGAGGCGATCGCCATGAGCTCTCCGGTCGAGAGCCCACGCTCCAACGCGCGACGCTCGGCCGGGAGGTAGCCGGCGCGGTAGGCCTTCACGCGATCCTTCAGGGCTCCGGGAAGGGCGCGGCGCGTGAACTCCGCGAGGAGCTCCGCGGCCTTGCGCGAACGTGTGAAGCCGATCGCGCGGACATCGTCCTCGACGAGCTCCGTCAGCAGCGACGACGCTTCGCTTAACGCGCTCCGCCTGGCCCCGCTCTCCTCGTCGATGATCGGCGGGTTCCAGAGCGCGAACAGCTTCTCGCCCGACGGAGAGGCGTCCGCCTCCACGGTGTCGAACGGCAGGCCGACGAGGCGTTCC
>JBJMLP010000068.1:0-6442 GCA_045805245.1 Actinomycetota bacterium
CCGCGCCGGGCTGATCGAGTAAGGGCGGTCAGTTCTCCGGAAGGCGCAACGCGACGCAGCGCTCCGCGGCGTCGGTTCGAACGGCGCGACCGATTGCCGCGTCTCATCCTCGGCGTTCGCGGCCTCGAAGAGCGGCGACTCGCACTCGTCGGCCTGCTCGGTGCTTCGCTCAGGAGTCCGCCCCCGGGGATCGGGAGCGGACTCCACGTATCGAGCGGTCCGCTTCTATGTCTGGCGATTCACCCAGATGCCGCCCGGGCCGGAGCCGAAGCTCACGCCCTCACCCCAGGCGCCGATCGCCTTTCCGGTGTTCGTGACGTCGATCGCCCCGTAGTCGCCGTACGGACCCCCGTACCCGGCCGCGGTCTTATAGGAGGCGCCGCCCGACGCGTCGGAGATGTCCTGCTCCGCGCTCCACGTCGCGCCGCCGTCGGCGGAGCTCCGGAAGTACGTGTTCCACGAGCCGGAGCGGCTCTCCTGCCAGATCGCGCGGAACCCACCTGATCCGGTTCCCGCGATCGCCGGGAAGCTCGCGTTTCCGCTCCCGCCGACCGGAGTGAGCTCCGTGCGCGCGCTCCAGGTCAGACCCGAGTCCGTGGAGCGCCGAACGTACACGTGCCCCGGACTTCCGACCGCAGTCGCACCCGTGTACTCCGCCACGAGGACGCCGTTCGCGTCGCTCGCGAGCGCCGTCGTGGACGACGTGTCGAAATCGACGCCGGTCGAGACCTGATCGAGGATCACGCGTGACCAGGAGGCGCCGCCGTTCGTGCTCCGCCACGTCTCGATGTCGACCGGTCCGGCGTTCTTGCCGTTCGCGCTCGGATAGGAGGACGCGGACAACACCGCGGTGCCGTTCGGGAGCACCTCGAAGCCGTTCGCGTAACGGTAGTGACCGTTGTCCGCGTTGAGCTGAACGGGGGCCGAGAAGCTCGCTCCGAAGTTGTGAGAGCTCGTTGCGAAGAAGACCGAGCGGCTCTCCCACGCGATGTAGACGTCGCGACCGTCGGCGCTGGTTCCCATCCAGTCCTTATCCGACCAGCTCTTTCCGGAGACCTGCAGCGGCGTCGACCAGGTCGCGCCGTGGTCGGTGGATTTCGAGAAAACGATCGTGTTGTTGTTCATCCACGATCCGTAGACGGCGCCGGACGACGTCGTTCGAAGGACGGGGTCGTACTGCGCCGACACTCCCGAGCAGGTGCAGATGAAATGTTCGGCGCCGAACGTCTGGCCGCCGTCGCTCGAGACCTGGAGGAGCATCGCAGGGCTCGGGCATTTGTTGCAGGCCTTGGTTCCTCCGAACCGGTTGTACATGACGTAGACGTACGGGGCGCTCGGATCCGCGGCGATCGACGGCTCCCAGTCGTTCCCCGTGCCGCCGACCAACGCTTCCCCCGCCCATCCGGTCGCGGCGGCGTGTGCCGAAACGGCACCGAACAGTCCTCCGAGCACGGCAACGACGGTTGCCAACGCCAGCATCGATCCACGTTGCCTCATGACGGCTCTCCCTCCCGGGGAAGTTCGGCGTGCGGGATCGGACGGACTATCGCGCCACCTCGTGGCGCGAGTCAACCCCGGACCTAGCACGGCCTCGCCGAGGTGGCGCCGTGGTCAGCGCTGCGTCATCGCCACGCGCCTCTGCTGAGCTACGGTGCCGGCACGCTCGCAGCGTAGATATCGGTATTGCCGAACCTCGCCGGGCAGTCCGTGTAGACGTTCGGCGGAGCTTCGGGCGTGCCCGCGATCACCGAGCGGTAGTAATCGAAGAACGGGCGGCACAGTTCGGTCCGGCGGATGTCGTTCCAGAGCGCGAGCCCGTACGTTCGCGATGCCGCGGCTGCGTTGTAGTCGTAGACGGAGGCGCCGTCGAACCTCGAGGTCGTGGTCGCTCGGTCGTCTCCGATCTCGCCCCGATGCGCCGTTTGCCAGGTGCCGATCGAGCCGTTCGCCGAGATGCTCGCGACGCGGACGACGCCCTGCATCCGTCTCGGAGCCGAGAAGCCGGTCCGGTACGGATCGAGATACGCGTTGTAGGTGAGGTACGCGGTCGATCCATCGGGAGCGATCGCGATCGCTGGGTTGTCGGGCCGGTCGCCGGCCTCTGCTCCGTTCCTCGGCCGCGACCACGTCTGTCCTGCGTTCGTCGACGTCGTCACGAGCGCCTGCTCGTGGTTCAAGCCGTTGGAGGCGTCGGGCCAGGTCACGACCAGCTCGTCCGTGGCATCACGACCGCTCGGGGCTCCGTTCGCGATGTCGAGGATCGGGTAGCTGTCGGTTCGGGAGCCCGCGACGCCATCGAACGTGAAGTTGCCCAACGGATCGAGGATGCCGACATCGGCCACCTGCGCGATCACGCGCGGTCGGGAGAACGAGGCTCCGCCGTCGTGCGACACGGAGACCACTTGGACACTGTGCTGCGTCGAGCCGTCCTTGATCGTGTCCTCCCACACCACGTAGACGTTGCCCTCGCTGTCCGTGCCGACCTGGCAGCCCTGCCGTCCTTCGAAACCGTTGCTGTTGCGTGCCGGTGTCAGGGTCACCGGGACGTTCCACGTGCTCCCGCCGTCGGTGGAGCGTGCGACCGTCATCGGTTCGGGCAGTCCGCCGCGGCTGCGGAAGCCGGACCAGCAGACGTAGACGTTTCCGAAGTGGGGGCTCGAGGACGCGTTGTCCGCAGTGAGGTCGTCCTTGTCGTTGAAGGAGCTGGATCCGCCCTTCTGGGCGACCACGACGGGGGCTTTCCACGCGCCCTGGTCGCCGGCCGCCGCAGCTTCCACGTCGTCGGTACGGGAGACGGTGATCGCGGCGTCGTATTTGAACGGGGCGTTGCCGAAGGGGAACGTGATGTTTCCGTAGTACAGACGCGATCCGTTCGCCCAGGAGAATCTGCCGTTCTGACCGGGCGCCGGACCGAAAGCCACGGCCGGATCGCCGTGGGAGGCCATTCCGTTCTCGTAGTACTTCGGAAGCGTGCCGATCGGTCCGACCTCAGGCGTGCCGGAGCGCGCCGCCCACCCTGTGTAGGTCGGCTGGGTCCACGAGGAACCCTCGTCGAAGGAGAAGTACACGCCGGAGATCCCCACCCCGTTCGTGAACGGGCACGCGACCCCGACCGTCGGCGGCTCCGGGCAGGGGCCCTCGTCGATCTCGTCGTTGGCCCCCGCCGCGACCACCGACGGATGAGCGGGATCGATCGCGACGCTCGGCTCGTTCTGGCGGTTGTTGGGGAAATGCCCGGCCGGGCTTCCGATCGTGACGAGGCTGTCGGCGGAGGAGGCCCCCGCAGCAGGCGTCAGGAAGCCGAATGTGAGGCCGATGACGAGGATCGAACAGAGACGGTTCAGGGATACGTGGCGCCGCATGGAGCACCTCCGATACAGGGGTTTCGCCGAGCCTAACAACCCTTCGCACGGGGGTCGAATCCGGGATCGGCGTCAGCTCGACGGGGTGATCGTGAACTGCGCGTAACGGTTCGCGATGTCCGCTCCGTGCTCCATGGTGGTGAAGTCGCCGCCAACGAAGAGCTTGTCGGAGCCGCCCAACACCGACCAGACGCCCTTAATGCTGTCGGGCCACGGTTGCCACGACATATCGAGCTTTCCGGTCGTGGGATCGATCGCCGCGAGTCGCGGCAGGTGGGTCCTTCCGGTCGGCCCACCGTTGATGAACGCCCAGTGTCCGCCCGCGATGACGCGCCCATCCGCGTAGCCCACCGCCTGCACGTCGCCGTTCGCGAAGTCGTGCCAGGTGACATCGCCGGTTTCGGTGTAGGCGCCGATCGTGCCACCCTTCTTTCCGCCGCGGCCGACGATGACCCGGCCGTCCGGCATCATCGCCAGGTCCCAGACGAAGTCGACGGTGTGCTCGTCCCACTGCGCGAACTTTCCGCCGCCCGGCCCGGGAGGCGTGAGCGCCTGGATGAACGGCTTCGTCGTGTCCGGCGTGGAGCTGCCCTGCTCGGTGATCTCGTCGAAGACGCCTCCGACCAGGACGTTGCCGTTCGGCATCACCAGGATCGACCGAACGGAATGATTCACGCTCGGCGTCCAGTCGAGCAGGGGCGGCGTGCCGCCCGGCGGCGGCAGCGTCGAGAGGTCCGCCGCCGCGAGGCGGATCCGCGTCTGGCCCTCCACGAAGTTGAACTGGCCGCCGAGGAAGAGCGTGGTACCGGAGAATGTGAGGGCGCGGACCTGGTTGGTCGTGTCGAGATGCCAGTCCTCGAGATTCCCGGCGGTGTCGATCGCGGCGAAGTTCGAACGTGGGGTGGCGTTCACCGACGTGAAGTCTCCGCCGACGAGGAGCGTCGTTCCGTCCGCGGCGATCGAGAAGACGATCCCGTCGACCTTCGGTTGCCAGGGGAGGAGTGTCCCCGTCAGGGCATCAACGGCCATCAGATCGTTCCGCGGCTTCGTCAAGCCGTCGCTGCGAACAGCCTCCGTGAAGTTGCCACCGAGATAGACGACGTCGCCGATCCGGACGATCGCCCACACGCGCCCGTTCGCTCCCCAAGCGGTCGTTCCGGAAAACGCCGGATAATCCGGCTTTTGAGCGATCATCGCGGACGCGGCGACAGCGGTGAGCAGGACGAGTGCGAGCGAGATCGCGGCGATCGTCCGGAGCCTTTTCAGAACTCCTCGGAAGCGTGTTGAATCCAGGCCGGCATCCACCGGTGATCTCCCTTCCCCTCGAGCCCGTCCGTTGCGTTTCGGACGGCGACTACTCGGCCGACCCGGAAACTCCTTGAAACGGCGAACGGCGATATTTCACCGAAATCATGGACGGAAATGCCATCCTTACGCAACCCAGGAGGTCAGATCTGGGCGAAAAACCCGAAATCGACGGCGCGAGGCTATGTTCGCAGTTGAAATTCGTGTCGCCGGCGTCGATCACGCAGGTGTCCGTGTTCGCCCCGCCGTCCACGGAGTCGTTCCCGGAGACGTTGTCCCTGGACTTCAGGAAGTCGTTTCCGCCCTCGTCACTGTTCGCCGTATGGCTGCCCCACCCGACCCAGCAGTACACGCCGGTGGAGGAGCCTCCGATCGAGTCGGCGCCCTGACCGCCGTAGAGCCTGTCGCTCTGGTCGTTGCCGCAAACCTCATCGAAATCCTGCTGTCCGCGAACGACGTCGTTGCCCTCGTCGCCCGTGAGGTAGTTGTCGTCGCCCTGCCCACCGCGGATGACGTCGTTGCCCTCCAGCCCACCGGCCTCGTCACCGCCGGCCCTCGTGCAGATGACGTCTCCACGGGTGGTTCCCGTAAGGATGTCGTTCGCTGCCGTCCCGACGATCGTGCGGTCCTTCTCGGCGCCGGCGACGTTCCCGAACGCGCCGTGCGCGAGTGCAGGTCCGGCCGTGAGCGCCACGGTCGTGACCGATACGACGATGCTTCGGAACCTCATCCGCTCCTCTGATCACATTGGTGTTCGGGGGCGAATCTATCGGGCGCGGCGTGCCGGGCCAAGTCGCCCGCACGAGACGCCGTTCGCGGCCGTCTCCGGGACGGAACGAGTCTAGGATCGCTCGGCATGAACGATCGAGGCCGCACGAGATCCTGCTGCCCGACGGCCTCGCGGAGAAGGACCGCGCTCGCCTGAGGAAGAGCGGCTTCCCGCGTTGGATCGTTCCGATGCTCGCGACGCTCACGAAGGAGGTCTTCTCCGACCCCGCCTGGATCTACGAGGCGAAGCTCGACGGGCAGCGGTCGTTGCTCTTCCGGAAGGGGACCTCGATCCGCCTGATGACGCGGAACGAGAAGGATCGGACCTCGCACTATCCGGATCTCCACGAGGCGATCGCCGCGCAGGAGACGCCGGACCTCGTCGCCGACGGGGAGATCGTCGCGTTCAACGGCGAGCGCACCTCGTTCTCGAAGCTCCAGGAGCGGATGCAGAACTCGCACCCCTCCGCGGAAGCCGTGCGGCGGCAGCCGGTGTTCTACTACCTGTTCGACCTCATGTGGTTCGACGGCTACGACCTGACTGCGCTTCCGCTCAGCGTGCGCAAGCAGGTGCTCGACGACGCGTTCGCGTTCGAAGGGCCGCTCCAATACTCCGATCACGTGGAGGAGGAGGGCGAGGTCGCGTTCCGGGCCGCTTGCGAACGCGGATGGGAAGGCCTGATCGCGAAGCGCCTCGCCTCTGCCTACATCGGCGCGCGGTCGCGGGACTGGCTGAAGTTCAAGTGCGTCCTCGACCAAGAGGTCGTCATCGTCGGATGGACCGACCCCGCGGGAAGCCGGGAGGATCTCGGCGCGCTCCTCATCGCGTACAACGAGAACGGCGCACTCAAGTACGGCGGCAAGGTCGGCACCGGTTTCAAGCGCCAAGACCTCGACATGCTCTTCAGAAAGCTGAAGCCGCTGGAGCGCGAGACGCCTCCGGTCGCCCGCGAGCTCGGCCTCCCGAGGAAAGGCGCGCACTGGGTGGAACCGAAGCTCGTCGCGGA
>JBJMLP010000069.1:0-10311 GCA_045805245.1 Actinomycetota bacterium
CTCAACACGACGGGCGCGGTCGCGCTCTACGAGCGCGTCGGGATGCACGTCTGCCGCCGATACGACCTCTACGACCTCGGGACCGAGGAAGCCGCGAAGATCGCGGCCGGACCGGACGCCTAGGCACGCCGGAACGCCGAGATTCCGTGCGCGGCTAGGATGACTCGATGGCCTTCGGACCGTTCCTTGATCCCGAGATGTCCGGCGACCAGTTCGCCGACGCACCGCTCCTGCGTGAGATCCAAAGGGTGCTCGCCGCATCGAGCGGACCGGTCAACTGGGAGCTCGCACGTCAGGCGGCGATCGGCTCGATCGCAGGTGCCGAGGACGCGGCGCCCTCCGAGGACGACCAGCGGATGCTCGAGGACACCGTGCGCGCCGCGGAGCTCCAGATCGCCGAGTTCACGAGCCTCGAATCTCCGGGAGACGTCGCCGGCGTCCGGTGCGTCAAGCGGTCGCAATGGATCTCCTCGAACATCGAGAGTCTCCGCGGGCTGATCGACCCGGCTTCCGCTCGGATCGGAACGGCGATCGAGCGATCGATGCCGGCAGGGACGGACATCGAGGCGACCGGCGCCTCGCCCGGAGGCATGATCCCTCCGGAGATGTTCCGTCAGATGTCCTCGCTCCTGCTCGGGGCGCAGGTCGGCTCCGTTCTCGGCTTCCTCGCCCAGCGCGTTCTCGGTCAGTACGACGTCGCCGTCCCGAGGCCCTCGTCCGAGCTGTTGTTCGTGATGCCGAACATCAAGGCGTTCGAGAAGGACTGGAGCCTCGCCCCGCAGGAGTTCCGCGCGTGGGTCGCGCTCCATGAGGTCACGCACCGGTTCGAGTTCGCGAGCGGCTGGTCGCGCGAGCATTTCCGCAGCCTCCTCGACGACTACCTGTCGAACGTGGAGTTCGACGTCGGCGCCCTCCAGCAACGATTCGAGCAACTCGACATCGCCAACCCCGAGGCGCTCCAGTCGATGATGGAGGACGACGAGGGCCTCTTCGGCCCGGTGCTCGACGACGAGCAGCGCATCAAGCTCGCACGAGTCCAGGCGTTCATGGCGGCCGCGGAGGGCTACGGCGACCACGTCGCGCACGCGCTCGGCAGGCGGATGCTCACCTCGTACGGACAGGTCCAGGAGGCGATGCGACGCTACCGCGAGGGGGAGTCCACCGATCCGCTGTTCGGACGACTCCTCGGCATCGAGATCAAGCGGGAGCAATACGAAGCGGGCCGTGCGTTCTGCGACAGGGCCGCGGAGGAGACCGACGAGAAGACGCTCGCGAGGATGTGGGACTCGGCGGAGTCGCTCCCTTCGCTTCCGGAGATCCACGAGCCCACGCTCTGGCTCTCCCGCATCGTCTGAGCCAAGTCAGTCGAGTCGCTTCTCCATGAAGATCCAGTGCGCCTTGTGCTCGTCCGGGATCTCGCTCCCGGGATAGGGACCGATCTCGTCGAAACCCTCCGAGCGATAGAGCCCGTGCGCCGCGGTCATGAAATCGGGGCTATCGAGCCGGATGCGCTCGTAGTCGTTCGATCGCGCCGCCTCGATCAGCGTCCCGAGCAGCGCGCGCCCGGCCCCCGTCCTTCGGCGTGACGGGTCGACGAACATCCTCTTGATCTCGACGGTCCCGGGACCGATCCGCCGCATCGCGGCGGTTCCGATCGCGTCGTCTCCGTCGACGGCGAGCAGTAGCCGGCCGTCGGGAGGCTGGAACTTCTCGACCTCCGCAAGGTCGTGCTCCACCGCCTCCTCGACGGGAAGTCGGAAGCCGTATCGGGCGTCGAGCTCGTCGTTGCCCCACGCGAGATAGGCGAGCCAGAGCCTCGCGACGTCTTCTCGGTCAGCCGGGAACCGAGCATCACGCACGTCGGCCATGTGGTGAGCCTAGACCGCGAAGGTCCGGAGGTGCGGTCCGGTATCCTGCTCGCCGATGGGCCTCGGGGATCTCGTTTTCGCCAACGTCGTGGACCTCCGCGTCTTCAAGGCGGAGAACGAACAGGGCCCGACGGGCATCTACACCCTCGGAACCACGGGCCACGCATTGCCGTTCGTCGTCTACCGAGCCTGGAAGGTCGCGCAGGGCACCGTCCCCGAGGAGATCCGGTTCTTCGGACCCTCCGGGAAGCTCGCGCACCGCTGGGGGCCGGAGGTCCGCCGCATGCGCGGGATGATGGATCTCACGGTCGAGAAGGACACGATCGAGGACGCGCATCTCACCGAGACCGGCATCCACCTCGCCTCCTTCGTCATCGCGAACGAGATCCTGAGCGAGCTGGAGGTGCCGGTCTACCGGCAGGCGCCCGAGCAGAAGCTCCCCAAGGAGGTGGAGGACGGCCTCCGCCGTTCCGACGTGATCTGGGTCGGGCCGGGCCGGGAGGACGGTGGTCCCACGATCGAGGTTCCGAACCGAGGCGGAGCCGTGACCGCCTGGTTCGCTTACAACAAGGGCCTCCTCTACCTCGTTTCACGCAAGGAACTCAAGCCCGAGGAGGAGCAAACGATCCCCGGCCTCGAACAGGCCGCCGAGGTGGAGGTCATCACTCGACGCAAGGGGCGGGAGACCTCACTCGACCGCTTCCCGGCCTCGGTCCGGCTGCTCGAGGGAGCAGAGTTCGACAGCGCCGCGAAGGTCCTCGCCGATCGCCGGCGCTCCCGCCCCGGTCCGCCGCAGGAGTGGATCGCGCGCGCGAAGCAGAGCTGCCTCATCGCGGAGCTCACTCCGATCGTCGAGCAATAACTAGACGCGCCGGTCGAGCGCGCCCGCGAGCGACGTCAGGTCCTCACCCAGCGACGCGAGCTCCTGCGGCGTGAGCGCCTGCGCGCCGTCGCACAGCGCCTCCGTCGGCGCGTGGTGCACGTCGAGCATGACGCCGTCCGCACCCGCCGCGAGCGCCGCTCGGGCCATCGGCGCCACCAGCTCGTGCTGACCGGTGGCGTGCGAGGGATCCACGATCACGGGGAGGTGGCTCTCGTTCTGCGCGACGACCATGCCGGCGAGATCGAGCGTGTTCCGGGTCGCCGTCTCGAAGGTCCGGATGCCGCGCTCGCACAGGATGATCTCGGAGTTCCCGCGCTGCGCGATGTACTCCGCGGCCATCAGCCACTCCTCCACCGTCGCCGACAACCCGCGCTTGAGCAGCACCGGCTTGTGCGATTGGCCGACCTCCTACAACCGCGCGACGTGCTGCAGGTTCCGCGTGCCGATCGGCAGGCAGTCCGCGACCTCGGCGACGTGCTCCACGTCGCGCGACTCGATCACCTCGGTCACGACGGGGAGGCCCGTCTCCGCCCGGCACTCCGCGAGGATCTCGAGCCCCCGCTGTCCGAGTCCCTGGAAGGAGTACGGCGAGGTCCGCGGCTTGTACGCACCGCCTCGCAGGATCGTCGCTCCGGCGTCCACCGCTGCCTTCGCGGCGAGCATCGCCTGCTCCTCCGACTCGACCGCGCACGGCCCCGCGATCACGTTGAAGGACTCCCGCCCGACCGCCGTCGGTCCGACCTTCACGGTGGTCGGAACGGGATGGAGCTCCCGCGCGACCATCTTGTAGGGCTTGCCGATCAGGATGACGTGGTCGACGCCGGAGTAGGTCTGGATCGGCATGCCCGTGAAGCGGGCGGTGTCACCGACCAGGCCGATGATGGTCCGCGTCTTGCCGCGAGAGACGAACGCCTCGCCGCCCGCCTCGCGAACCTTCTCCTCCACGTGCTCGATGTCGTCCTCGGTTGCCGTCGCCTTCATCACCACCACCATCGCTTCGCCTTTCGGTCGGCCCGAGGAACGGAAAAACCCCGGGCGTTCTGCCCGGGGTCCGGTGAGTCTCCTGGTTACAGGCGACTACGCCGGGCCGGGCCCGTCGTAGAAGAACCAGTAGCCGAAGAAACGATCCATCAGGTCTGCCATTCTGCCGGAGAAGTCGCCGCATGGCAATGCCCTCACCGAAAGGAGCGCCGATGAGCGGCAAGGACCTGGCCGAGCTGGAGCGCGTCGTGCGCGCTTCGGAGTTTCAGCGGTGGGCGGGCCTCGAGCTGATGGGATTGACCGAGGGCACCGCGACCTTCTCGTTCACGCCTCTCCCCCATCACCGGAATCTCGTCGGAGGCCTCCACGGCGGCCTGCTCGCGATCCTCGCCGACACGGCGACCGGCGTCGCGATGCACGCCGAGCTCTGGCCAGAGCGGACGCACGTCACGGTCCAGCTGGATCTGCGTTTCGTCGCCCGGCCGCAGACCGATCGGATCGTCGCCACCGGCCACGTGGTCCGAGCCGGACGCCGGATCGGTTTCGCCGAAGGCGAGATCGCCGACGAGGCCGGAACGACCGTCGCGACCGCGAGCGCGACGTTCGCGATCTCGGAGCGGAAGGAGCAGGCGAGCTTGGCCGGAGCGGACTAGTACTCCGTGTCGACCTGCTGCATCGCTTTCGGGAGGTCCGACAGCGCTCCCTGGAGCGGCATGAGGAAACCGAGGTTCGTGACCTTGATCTTGCCGCTCATGAACGCCGTGACGACGTTGATCTCGCTCTTCGCGAGCTTCACCGCCGTGTCGTAGTCCTCGCTGATCGTCGCGTCGGCGCCGTCCACCTCGCCGAGGCCCATGTCGATCCTGCCCCCGTCGATCGTCAGCCAGTAGTGATGCTGTCCGTCCGGGGCATCGACGTTCTGCTGGATCTTCGCCTTCTTGCCGGCGATCGAGCTCGTGAACGACTGGTCGGCGTTGAGCTTCTCGGTGAGGGCGTCCGCCCACTCCTGGGACAGGAACTTCACGGCCACGGGAACGACTCCTTACGCTTGAGTTCGGCGAAGTATAGGCGGCTCGGTCATCCGGCCTCGTCCTGCTCGCGGGGAACGAACACGAACGGCTCCGTGATGTGGCGGACGTCGTTCAGGAATCGCACCCGCGGAACGCCGTCTTCCACGACGACGGTGTTTAAGGACGTGTTGTCCGGCAGGAAGAACATGTCCTGCTCGAGGCCGAGGAGCGTCGCGACGTACGCGTTGATGACGCCGCCGTGCGCGACGGCGGCGACATCGCCCTCGGTCGTTGCGAGGAGCTCCTCCAGCGCGGGAACGACGCGGGCGCGGAGCTCCGTTCCGCTCTCGCCTCCGGGAGCGAGCCCGAACATGGCTTCCTGCTCGCGGAACATCCGTGCGAGCTCTTCGTCGCTCGCGACGATTTCCTCGAAGGGGAGTCCCTCCCACTCGCCGACGAACACCTCTCCGAGGCGCTCGTCCTCGCGCACGTGCATCCCGGTCGCGCGCACGTACGGCTCGATCGTCTCCACGCAGCGGCGGAACGGTGAGCACCAGATCGCCGCGAACCTCGGCGAGGCTTCGAGGCGCCCGGACAGGAGACGCGCTTGCTCGCGCCCTTCCGCTCCGAGCGGCGGATCCCATTGGCGGCCGCGCGGGGTCTCCCGGAAAGCGTCGCGGGCGTCGAAGTCGACCCGGCCGTGCCGGATGAGCGTGAGGATGCGCCTCACGAGCGCTTGCGCTTGCTCGCGGCGAACGCCTCCACGTCCTCGCGCCGCCAGATGCGGCCGGATGCGAGGTGGGCGAACGGCTCCGGGAAGGAGCCCCGGCGCACGTAGGTCATCACCCGCCGTTTGTCCCAGCCGAGGATCGCGGCCGCCTCCGAGACGCCGGCGATCCGCGGAAGGACCTCGATCGCGAGCGGCTCCTTGCCGGCATGGGCTCGCAGCGCGGAAAGGCACTCCTCGCGAGAGCCATCGATCTCGAAGGCGCCGACACGGCCATGCCAGGCCTCACCCGAGGGCCGGAGCTCGGCGATCAGCGCGTGGTCGGTCATCGCCCGGGATGATAGCCAGGGGCGTGGTCCGCACACGCGATCCGGCGTCCGGCCCTCGCGGGGCGGGTTCCCCGTTTACGACATGTCCATCTTGCGCGTCGCCATCCGCATCTGGTTGCCGGACGGGTCGCGGAAGCCGGCGTCGACCCCGTAGGGCTGCTCGGTCGGCTCCTGGAGGAACTCCACGCCGGCGCGCTTGAGCTCCTCGTAGTCCTTCCGCACGTCGTCGCTCGAGAAGAACAGCCCGCCGGCCGCGCCTTTCGACATGACTTCGACGACCTTCGCCCTCGTGTCCTCGTCGAACACCGGCGGTCCGGGGATCGCCATCAGGACGATGCTCACGTCCTGACCGGGAACGCCCACGGTGAGCCACCGGAAGTTCCCCATCTCCGGAACCGTGACGTCCTCCCGCAGCTCCATGCCGAGCTTCTCGGTGTAGAACTCCAATGCCTCGTCCTGATCGTGAACCCAGACGTTCACCTGCGTCAGCTGCTTCAACATCTGCGCTCCTCCCTTCCGATTGGAACCGTCGAGACCAACGCTAGCCGCGTGGGCCTCGCGCGTCTTCTTCGAACGTGCTGGACTTCGGCCGCGCGTACGCGAGCTGCACACAGGTCGGGATCTGCGCGCGGGAGGCGGCCGGCGGATGCGCCGCCCGGTACTCCGTCGGCGAGGATCCGTAGACGCGGCGGAAGGTCGTCGTGAAGGAGCCGACGCTGGTCAGCCCGACGAGGAAACAGATGTCGGCGACCGAACGATCGGTGGAGCGTAGGAGCGCCGCCGCTCGTTCCATCCGCCGGGTGAGGAGGTACTGGTGCGGCGACTCCCCGAACGTCCTGCGGAACTCGCGACTGAAGTGCGCGGGCGACAGACGGGCCGCGCGCGCCATCGCCTGCACGCTGAGCGCCTCCGCATAGCGAGCGTCGGCGAGATCCCTCGCGCGCAGGAGATGCCGTTCCGCCGGGACCGAGGTCATCGGCGGATCCGGCGCAGCTCTCTGCGCCAACACTCCGTGTGCCAGTGGCGTCGCTCGTCCGGATCGTCGACGGGAACGGCAACGAGGTGGCGGACGCCGCGCTTGATCAGGTGGTCGCAGCCGGGACAGCGGTAGTCCTTCTCACCGGTGACTTCCCGGACCTCGAGGCCGGCGGCGTTCGCCCACTCCGGCGCCACCGAGCGCGGAGCTGCGGCGGGAACGAACTCCTCGGGCGCGCGCCGGTTCTTGCGGGGCATCAGCGCGTCACTCCTCGGATGAAGTCCGCGGCGGGTTCCGCGAGGCCCGCGCCGATGTCGCGGTCGGCGGGCTTCGTTCCCGGCACGCGGAAGGAGTGGTCGCCGCTCCCGACCTCCACGTGCTGCGCCTTCGCGCCGAGCTTCTTCAGCACCCGGGCGAGAAGCTCCGGCTGCGCGAACGGGTCGCGCGTCCCTTGGATGAAGAGCATCGGCACGTCGATCCGGTAGAGGTGTTCGTCCCGGATGCGCTCGGGCTTCCCGGGCGGGTGAAGCGGATAGCCCAGGAAGACCAAGCCCGTGGCTTTCATCCCGTCCGCGACGCACATCGACGCGATCCGGCCGCCGAGCGACTTCCCGCC
The DNA here is from genome assembly GCA_045805245.1 of Actinomycetota bacterium. Lineage (GTDB taxonomy): Bacteria > Actinomycetota > UBA4738 > UBA4738 > JBJMLN01 > JBJMLN01. The sequence goes on from JBJMLP010000069.1 coordinate 7,391, forward strand.
GACGAAGACGGGTGCGCCCTTCCCCCGCGATGTCGCCTCCTCAAACGCGGCGCGCCAGACGTCGCGGAGCGTCTGCTCCGGATCGGGCGACTTCCGTCCGCGCTCCCTGTAGAGGAAGTTGAAGCGGAGCGTGGAGACGCCGCGCGTCGCGATCGCCTCTGCGAACCCCGTCAGAAACGAGTGCTCGAAGCCGCTGCCGGCTCCCGGCGCCAGGGCGAGCGTCGCGAACGCCTTGTTCGCTTCGATGAAGGCCCCGGAAACGGCGCCCTTCGGCGTTTCGATCGTGACGGGCCGGTCCTTCGCCATCGTGCCTAGAATCCTCTCCGATGCCCCTCTACACCGGAACCTCCGGCTTCGCCTACAAGGAGTGGAAGGGCGTCTTCTATCCCGAGGGTACGAAGGATCGGGAGATGCTCTCGGCCTACTCGAGCCGGCTCCGCTCGGTGGAGATCAACTACACGTTCCGCCGTCAGGCCTCGGAGAAGACCCTCACGACGTGGCGCGAGGCCACGCCGGGGACGTTCCGCTTCACGCTGAAGGCCAACCAGCGCATCACGCACTGGCTCCGTCTGGAGCATGCCGACGAGGCCGTTCGGGAGTTCCTCGAGCGCGCGCGATTCCTCGGCGACCGGCTCGGGCCGATCCTCTTCCAGTGTCCGCCCAATCTGGAGTTCGATCGCTCGCGCATCGAGGCGTTCGTCGGCTACCTCCCACCGGGCCTCAAGGCCGCGATGGAGTTCCGCCATCCGTCGTGGCTGGAGGCCCGTCCGATCCTCGCGGCCCAGGGCGTCGCATGGTGCTCGGCGGAGACCGATGAGAAGGAGGCGGACGAGCCGTCGTGGGAGCCATTCGGATACCTGCGCCTCCGCAAGACGCAGTACACCGACGACGAGCTCCGGAAGTGGGCCGAGCGCATCGCTCCGGCCCTCGCGGACGGCCGTGACGTGTACGTCTACTTCAAGCACGAGGACGGCGCGGCGTCCGCGAAGTGGGCGGTGCAGCTCCAGGAGATGTTGCACGACTCAACCGCACGAGGCGGACCGGTATCGGCAACTGAGGTGACGACCGAACCGCGCACCGCGTCGCCGACCGTTGCCGGCGAGGAGCGAACATCCGCGGAGCCCATCGAGACGTACGCGACCTACAGCCGCGCTTGGAACGGGGACGACCCCGAGGAACGGGCGGTCCTCCTCCGAAGCGTGTGGGCCGACAGGGCCGTCTACGTCGACGACGAGGTGCCGGATGGCTTGCGCGGCGCCGACGCGCTCCTCGGCTACATCACCGACTCGCACGCGGAGATGCCGGGACTCATCGTGTTGGACACGAGCGCCCCGAAGCTGGTCGGCGGTCGCCTGCTCGTTCGTTGGCGAGCGATGCAGGAGGGAGAGCAACGCTACTCGGGCACCGACGTCGTGGAGTTCGCGCCGAACGGTCTGATCGCACGGGTGACCAACTTCTTCGACGACTGAAGCATCGCACGTGCCGCGCGGGGATCAGGTTGACAAGCGATCCGTGATCGTCCGCTCCAGCTTCGCCGCCAGCGCGGGATGCTCGATCCGCCGTCCGAGCGCGTCCCGCACGTAGAAGGCGTCGACGACGCGACCGCCGTAGGTCGCGACCTTCGCGAGGTGGACGTCGAGCTCGAGCTCGGAGAACGTTCGGGTGATCTGGAACAGCAGCCCGATGCGGTCGGCGGCGCCGACCTCGATCACCGTGTAGAAATCGCTCGCATCGTTGTCGACGCGGACCTCGAGCGGGATGTCCTCCCGCGGCGGCGGATAGTTCGCGCGCTGCTCCTCGACGCGGTGCTCGAGGGACAGCCGGCCCTCCAGGACCTTGCGGAGCGTCGAGCGGAACCGGCGCCAACGCTCCTCCCCGACGTCGGGATCGAACGCGCCGACCACCTCGAAGACGTCGACCGCGACCTCGTCGTTCGTCGTGAACACCTGGGCGGAGAGGATCGACAGGCCCGCCAACGAAAGGGCTCCCGCGATCCAGGAGAGCAATCCCGGCCGGTCGGCCGCGACGACCGTGAGCGACCACGTTCCCTCGCGGCTCCCGGGGATCGCGTTCGTGCGCACCTCCTGCGCACCGACCGCCGGCGAGAGGAGCGCGGGATGCGTCGCCGCGAGCTCGGCCGCCACGGCGAGGCGGTAGCTCCGCGGCATCCGCTCGAGGAACGCCTCTACCTCCACGTCGGCATCGACACGCGCCCGGAGCTCACGCTCCCAGGCGGCCGCACGCTCCTCCTCCTTCGGATCGACGCCCCGCTCGAGCACGCGCTGGACCTTTCCGACGAGCTCGCGGATCAGCGTCTGCCGCCAGGGCGTCCACGCGTGCGGGCCCGTCGCGCTCGCATCCGCAACGGTGAGGACGTAGAGCGCGGCGAGGCGCTCGGGAGTCGCGATTCGCGTCGCGAGCTCGGCGACGAGTTCCGCGTCCTGGAGATCTCGCCGCGTCGCCGTGTCGGAAAGGAGCAGATGGTTCGCGACGAGGAAGGACACGAGCTCGGCGTCGGTCCGCGCGAGGCCCATGCGGGTGGTGGTCTCCTCCGCGATCTCGGCACCGATCGCCACGTGGTCGCCCTCCCCCACCTTGCCGGCATCGTGCAGCAGCGAGGCGAGCAGGAGCGGCCCCGCATCTCCGATCTGGGCGACCGCCTCGACGGCGACGGGGTCGTCCTCCGGCGGCGTTTCGAGGAGACGGTAGGCGCCGCGCATCGTCTCCAGGAGATGGATGTCCACCGGAAAGCGATGGAACGGATCGCGCTGCGGACGGAAACGGACCGCCCGCCACGCGGGGAGGTACCGCTCGAGGAGTCCGATCCGGTCCAGCGTCTCGAGCGCTCCGACCGCCGGTTCACCGGCACGGAGCAAGCGAGCGAATGCGTCGCGGACTTCCCGCGTCCACTCGACCGCCGC